>CANMAT010000578.1 GCA_947494865.1 Deltaproteobacteria bacterium | reverse complement strand
CTCGGCCGCGGGGAGCGAGACCGACATCCCGTCGACCCGCGCGACGGCGCCCTGCGGCGCCGCGGCGATCACGAGGCGGCCCGGCGCACCGTCGGGTGCGGGGAGCGCGGGCTCGACGGCGCGCGCCTCGGCCGCGCGGCGCAGCGTGAGGGTGACGTCGCGGCGGTCGCCCGAGGCGAGCAGCACGGAGGCCGTCGCGGGCTGCCAGCCCTCGGCGGAGGCCGCGAGCGTGTGGCGCCCGGGGCCCACGGCGAGGCCCTCGTCGGTGAGCGCGTCGGTGACGGCGTCGCCGTCGAGGGTGAGCGCGGCGCGGGCCTCGGGGGGGTCGACGCGCACCACGATGCGAGCGAGAAAGCTGCGCGTCTGCGCGAGCATGGCCTCGACCTCGGCGCGGCGCTCGGCGCTGAGGTCGGTGGCCTCGCGGAGGTATCGCTCGATGGTGCGCCCGGCGTCGGCGAGGCGCCCGAGCGCGACCTCCGTGCGCGCGATGTTGTAGAGCAAGCCGGGCTGCGAAGAGAGCTCGTAGGAGCGCTGAAACTCGACGAGCGCGCCCTCGAAATTGCGCACGTTGAAGAGGTCGGTGCCCCGCTGAAAGCGCACCTCGGCCTCGGAGGGAGCGGCCGCGGGCGGAGGCGCGACGGGCGGCCGTCGCACGGGCTGCGCAACGCCGCGCGAGGGCGCCGCGAGGGCGAGCGACAGAGACGCCAGGGCTACGAGTGAGACGCGCAAGGGAGGGATCGCTCGCTGAGTAAATTGGCCCGTGGCGCTGCGGTGCGACGCGCAGCGCGCGCCGTAGCCATTGTTTCTGGAATGACCGCTCCGATGCAATGCCTTCACGACGCGCCGCAAGCGAAGTGTCAGCGTCGCCGACGCGCGGCGGCCTGCGCCACGGACGCGTCGGGGTTTGCCATGACCTCGCGCCCCACCACGGCGGCCTCGCCGGCGCAATCGACCCCGGCGTCGATGGCGGCGTCGACGTCGGCGAGGTCGCCCGTCACGACGAGGTACCCTTTGCCGCCGATGCCGCGCGCGAGGTGCAGGTCGACGAGGGTGACGTCGGCGCACTTGAGCGCCGCGTCGGCCGCCCGCACCGCCGAGGCCATGGTGGCGAGCTCGAGCACACCGATGGCGTCGAGGGGAACCTTCGCCGTGATGCCGTTCGCGACCGCGTCGAGCACCACGTCGTGGGCGTACGGGAGCTCGGTGTGATCGAGCCGCGCGGGGCCTGCGATCTCGAGCCCGGCCACCATCGCCTCGGCGACCTCGGCCTCGCCGCCGGTGATGGCGATCCAATACTTTCCGGGCGACACCGGCTCGGCGTGGAGCACCGTAACCTCGGCGCGCTTCGTCATCGCGTCGAGCGTGAGATACCCACGCGCGATCGAACGAAGCTCTACGATGCCCAGCGCAGGACCCACGACGTCGCCTCGTGCGCTACCACGCCGCGCGCTTCGATCACAAGCGCCGTCGCACACCCCGTCGGCCCGCGTGATACCGTCCGCGCCCTCGTTGGAGAGAGCTTTATGTTCGTACAATGTCCCCGCTGTCAGCACGCCCTCGACGCCGCGGCCCCCAATGTCTCGTGCCCGCGCTGCGGCGGCCCGATGAGCGCGCCCTCCTCCGGCGGGGTCGTTCCGCGCACCATGGCCATGGACCCCGCGATGGTGGCCGAGGCCCTGCGCGCCTCGCAGCCGAGCGCCGCCCCCCTCGGCCCGCAGCAGCCCGTGTACAGCGCGCACGCCCTCGGCACGGCGCCCACCTTCGTGGCCCCGCCGTACACCCCGCAGCCCTCCTACAACGCCCACCCCTTCGGCGCGCAGCCCGCCTACGGCGCGCAACCCTACGGCGCGCAACCCTACGGCGCGCAGGCGCAAGCCGGCCCGTCAGACCGCGACCTGGCGGGCCACGCGGTGATCACGGTTGTGATCTCGGCGCTCGCCTTTTTGGGCGCGTGCAACCCCGTCGGGCTCGCGGGCGTGGTGCTCGGGCTCATGGCCCACAACGACGCCAACAACTCCGCCCCCAGCGCGGGCGCGCGCACCCGAACAGCGCGCCTCGTGGCGATCACGGCGCTGGTGCTCACGATGCTTGGGTGGGTGGTCGGAGTCGCGGTGCTGCTCGTCGCGGCCGACGGCGCGTAACCGCGCTCAGATGATACGAAACGAGTCTTTGAGCGTGCAGCGGCGCTCGCGGGTGAAGGTGCGGCACGTCG
The DNA here is from genome assembly GCA_947494865.1 of Deltaproteobacteria bacterium. Classification (GTDB taxonomy): domain Bacteria; phylum Myxococcota_A; class Polyangia; order Polyangiales; genus CAISKJ01. Next base: position 1,658 of record CANMAT010000578.1, on the reverse strand, counting down.
TGAGCCCCTCGCCCGTGGGCGACGCGATGGTCCACGAGGTCCACCCCTCGCCGCCTACACCGATGCCGGCGTAGTTGGGGCCGTTCTTCACGAAGATCGACGTGTTGATGGCGCGGGCCATGCGCGACAGGTTCTCGATGTTGGTGCTCCACATCGTGGCCGTGTGGCCGTACCCGTGCTCGACGCGCTTCGCGCACGCGATGGCCTCGCCCACGTCTTTCGCGCGCACGAGGCCCAGCACCGGCATGAGCATCTCGTGCTGCACGAAGGGGTGCGACTCGTCGACCTCGGCCCACAAGAGGCGCAGGTCGTCGGGCGCGCTCCGCCCGATCGCGCGCAGCAGCACGTTGGCGTTCTTGCCTACGAACTCGCGGTTTACGTGGTTGTCGCTCGTGATGAGCACCTTCTCGAGGGCGCGCACCTCGCCCGGCGAGAGCTCGTGCGTCCCCGCGTCGCGGAGGTGCTTCTTGAAGCGGTCGGCCACCGAGGCGACCACAACAATCTCCTTCTCGCAGGTGCAGATGATGTTGTTGTCGAAGCTCGCGCCCGCCACGATGCCGCGCGCGGCCTCTTCGAGGTGCGCCGTCTCGTCGACCACCGCGGGGGGGTTGCCCGGACCAGCGCTGATGGCGCGCTTGCCCGAACGCATCGCCTGATCGACCACGGCGCCGCCGCCGGTGACCACCACGAGGCGCACGCCCTTGTGGGTCATGAGGGCCTGCGCGCTCGCGATGGTGGGCGAGGCGATGCAGCACAGGAGGTTCTCTGGGCCGCCCGCGGAGACCACCGCGTCGGCGAGGAGCGACACGAACCACGCGCTCGTCTCCTTCGCGAGGGGGTGCGTGTTGAACACCACCGCGTTGCCGCCGGCCACCATCCCGATGCCGTTGTTGATGATCGTCTCGGTGGGGTTGGTGCACGGCGTGATCGACGCGATGACGCCGTAGGGCGCGCGCTCGGTGATCATGAGCCCGTGGTCGCCGGAGCGAGAGACGGGCTCGAGAAACTCGGGGCCCGGCGTCTTCGTGATGGCCGCGCGGTTCTTCTGCCGCTTGTCGTCGACGCGGCCGAGGCGCGTCTCGGCGACGGCGCGCGTGCACATCTCTTCGAGCACGCCGAGGGCCGCCTCGCGCATCGCGCGCACGACCGCGAAGCGCGTCTCGAGCGGCAGCTGCTCGTACTGCTCGTAGGCCTTGCGCGCGGCGGCCACGGCGCTGTCGACGTCGTCGAACACGCCGCGGCGGCGCACGTGCACGGCGGGCGTGAGCGCGGCGGCCACGGCGGCCGCGAGGTTGGCCCCGCCGGTGACGCCCTGCTTCTTCAAGCGGTCGACGACGAGCGCGGCGATCTCTTCGATGCGCGGATCATTGGGACGCATTGCGCGCGGACGTTACCACCGCTCTCCGCCGCTGCGATCCACCATTCTTCGCGCGCCTGAGGGGTTCCCCCCGCGCGGGGTGTCCGATACTGTAACTCACTGAGATCTTCGTCTCGCTCGCGCCGCGCGGCTGCCTTGTGCCCCTGTCAGGAGGTTTTGCTCCCCATGATGAACCGACGGTCTCTCTGGCTGGCGATGCTCGCGGCGCTCTTCGTCGCCTGCGCCGACACCGAAACGGCGACCCCCGACGCGAGCGCCGCCGACGCCGCCGCCGACACGG
>CANMAT010000577.1 GCA_947494865.1 Deltaproteobacteria bacterium | reverse complement strand
GCCCTCGACGCCGCGCGCGCTCACCGTGACGGCGCCCTCGATGGACGCCCCCCGCTCGCCGCTCGCGCGCGCCCGCAGCGGCCCGCACCACGCGCCGGCCTCGGCGAGCGCGCCCGCCACGCGGTCGGCCCAGCGGGCCACGCGCGCGGCCTGCGCGCCCGCCTCGGCGGCGAAGGCCACGTACGTGCCCGCGAGGTCGCGCTCGGCCGCCCGCGCGGCCTCGACGCGCACCGCGATCGACTGCGTGAGGCACCCTCCCCCGTCGGCCGCGACGCGCAGCGTGAGCGAGCCGTCGCCCGGTGCGCGCGCGAGGCCCGCGACCTCGATCACCGCCACGCGCCCCGGCGCCCGCACCTCGGCCACGAGGGCGCGCGCACCGTCGAGCACGGCGCCCGAGAGGGCCGCGCCGCGCCACGCGGGCGCGCCGTCGAGGGAGGCGTCGGCGGCGTGGACGCGCACCGCCGTGGGGGCCACGAGGCCCGCGGCGAGCGCGCTCCCGCTCACGGAGACCCGCGCCGCGCGCACGCCCTCGGGGAGCGACAGCCACATGCCGACGCGCGCCATCGTGTCGCCCGTGAAGAGCGTGACCGCGCGCGTGAGCGCGGCCCCGGCCACGAGGCCCGACGACCCGTCGGAGCCGCAGCGGGCGCAGGGCGCCTCGCACGCGGTCGCGCGCGCGTAGGGTGGCGGTACGAGGTCACCGGGGAGCATCGGGCGTTGGTCGGTGACGCTACACCGCGTCGGGGCCGACGATGTGGCCGGCGATGGCGCTCGCGGCCACCACGTACGGCGACGCGAGGTACACCTTGCCGGGCCCCGAGCGGCCGGGAAAGTTGCGGTTGATGGCGCTCACCGTCACCTGCCCGGCGTCGGTGCTCACGCCGGGGCCCGCGCGGATGCACGCGCCGCACGAGGGGTTGATGAGCTCGGCGCCCGCGCGGTGAAACACGTCGACGTAGCCCATGCGCTCGGCGTACTCGCGGATGTCCTGCGAGCCGAACTGAATGATGAGCTTCACGCCCGGCGCCACGGTGCGGCCCTTCTCGAGCGCGCGGGCGAGCACCGAGGCGTACATGTCCATGTCGGCCTTCTTGCCGCCGGTGCAGCTCCCCGCGTAGGCGATGTCGATCTTGACCTCGCCCGGCAGCGACGAGAGCGCCACACCGTTGCGAGGGTCGCCCGGCGTCGCCACCATGGGTGCGAGGGTCGCGAGGTCGATGTCGAACGCGTAGGCGTACTGCGCGCCCTCGTCGGCGGTGACGATGCGCGCGCGCACCGCCGCCGCGTCGACCTTGCGGTGCTCGGCGATGTACTGCACCACGCGCTCGTCGGCCTCGATGATGCCCGTGAAGCCCCCCGCCTCGACCGACATGTTGGTGAGCGTGGCGCGCTCGTCGAGGGCGAGCCCGAGGGTGCCCGGGCCCGTGAACTCGAGCACCTTGCCGATGCCTCGACCCTCTTTGAAATAGGGCTGCGAGAGCAGGTGGAGCATCACGTCCTTGGCCGACACGCTCGCCCCGAGGGCGCCGCGCAGGTGAACCTTGACGCTCTCGGGCACGCGCACGCGCACGTCGCGGGTGAACCACGCGTTGGCCATGTCGGTGCTGCCCACGCCGAACGCGAAGCAGCCCAGGGCGCCCGCCATGCAGGTGTGCGAGTCGGTGCCCGCCACGACCTGGCCGGGCAGCGCGATGTCTTCGATCACCGCGTTGTGGCAGATGGCGTAGGAGCCCTTGCCCACCTTGTTCTCGACCTCGCCGTAGTGCTTCACGCCCTGGGCGCGCGAGAAGTCTTCTTGCACCACCGCGAGCCTACGGGCGACGGGCCGCAGGCCCATCTTCACGTGAGCCTCGGGCATCACGTCGTCGAGAAACGTGAGGTGGTCGCGGAAGGTGTACACGCTCGCCGGGTCGGTGACCTTCGCGTCGTCGCCGAAGGCGCCGCGGAAGAGCGCGTCGGCCATGGGGGTGACGTACTCGTGCGAGAAGCGCACGTCGGCGCGCACGAAGAGGGCGTCGCCCGGGGCCACCGCGGTGACGCCCACCGCGTCGGTGCGCGCGTCGACGACGCAGTGCGCGGCGATGATCTTCTCGCAGAGGGTCATGGGGCGCGCGGGCGTGGTCACCGTCGGCGGCGACACCGCGCCGCGGAGGCGGGCCTTGGAGTATTCGAAGAGACCGCCGAGGCGAACGATGTCGGCCGAGATGGGGTCGAGGCCGCGCGTGAACTCGTCGAGGGGGATGTCCTCGCCGCGCGCGATGCGGTCGACGAGGCCGAGGTCGGTGCTCGTGAGGAGCCCGATGTTCTGCGCGTTCTGCCCGTAGATCTTCTCGATGTTCTGCGCGATCACGAGGCGCACGCCGGATTTGAGCTCGGAGTACGGCGCCGTCTCGCGCGAGCTGCCGCAGCCCTTCGAGCGCCCCGACACGATCACCGAGAAGCCCCCGCGCTTGATGTCGTTGCGCGCCACCGCGTTGCCGCGGAGGCCTACCAGGCAGTACTCCGCGAGGGTCTCGTCGTAGTAGTAGCAAACCCAGCCGGGGGTGAGCTCATCGGTCGAGATGTTGTCGATGAGCTTGCGAGAGGCGTCCCACGCGAGATCGTCCCCCGCGAGCTGCGCGCGCAGGAGGTCGGCGTCTTCGGTAAGCTGGAGGATCCGTCCATCGAAGCGGACCGTCGCCGCGGTGCTCATGCGTAGTGCTCCATCGCGCCGTCGCGCGTCGTCTGTGTGGGTGCCGAAAGCGCGAGGACGATATGCGACCCCGTCGCGCCACCGCAACCGGCACCGTGACCCGATAGACGCGCGCCCCGCGAGTCTGCTACCGGTCTCAGCGATGACGCACCGCTCCGAAGGTTCGCTGCGCCGTGAGATCTGCGACGCGGGCCGCACCCTCTACGACCGCGGGCTCATCGGCCCCCTCGACGGCAACGTGTCCGCGCGCACCGGCGACCGGTATCTCCTGTGTACGCCGTCGGGTGCGCACAAGGGAGAGCTCCGCCCCGACGACCTCGTGAAGGTCACCCTCGACGGCCGCGTGGTGACCCCGCACGCGAAGCCCTCGACGGAGATCCTCATGCACCTCGAGATCTACCGCGAGCGCCCCGACGTGGGCTGCGTGGTGCACGCGCACCCGCCCTGCGCCGTGGGGCTCACGGTGGCGGGCGTCTCCCTCGACCGCCCCGTGGTGCCCGAGATCCTCTTCGCCATCGGGCCCGTGCCCAACGTGCCGTACAGCTCGCCCACCACGCGCGACGTGCCCGACGCCATCCGCGCGGTGCTCGCGCGCTGCGACGCCTTCATGCTCGCGCGCCACGGCAGCGTGGCCCTCTGCGCGACGCCCCGCGATGGGGTCATCATGACCGAGACCATCGAGCACACCGCGAAGATCACCCTCGCCGCGAAGGCCGCAGGCGGCGGCGCGCCGCTCCCCGACGCGGAGATCTCCAAGCTCCTCGGGCTCGCCCAGGCGGCGCGCGGCGCCAACCCCCGCGAGGCCGACCTCGTCGAGGCCGTGACCCGCGCCGTGATGGCGAAGCTCCGCGGTTAAAAACCAGCCTGCGCAGGGCCCCTTTCGTTCGGCGGGAATGTCGTCGCGCGCGAGGTTCATCGGGTATGTTCGCACCCACCCTACGATGCTCCCTCCCGCGGTCACCGATTGCTTTCAGACGCTCGCCGCGCAGCTCACGACGCCGGGCGCGACCGAGGCGCTGCTCGCGTACTGGCGCACGTCGAGCCACGACGCGCGCGCGGGCATCGCCCCGGCGGCGCGCGCCGCGGCCGACGCGCTCGACCGCACGCTGCCAGGCTTCACCCGCTCGACGCACGGCGCCAGCGAGCTCGCGAAGCTCTTCTCCACGCCGTCGGGCGTGGT
>CANMAT010000576.1 GCA_947494865.1 Deltaproteobacteria bacterium | reverse complement strand
TGGCCCCACTCGTCGCCGCGGCGCAGCCCCTCGAGCATGAGGCCCTGCGTGCCCAGTGTGACGGTGGCGCCCACCCCGTCGGGCAGCGCCGCGGCGCCGAAGCGCGCTTCGAAGCGCCCGTCGGACCAGCGCAGCATGCGGTACACGGCGCGGTCGCCGCGCGCGCGGCCGGTCTGGGCGTCGATCACCTGGCCGTCGCGAAACGCGAGCGAGCCCGCCCCATCGGGGCCGTCGATCTCGATCACGCCCGTCTTGCGGCCGAGGTCTACCGTGGTGAGCAGGTCGATGAGCCCGATGCCCGCGAGCTCGCCCACGAAGCGAGCCCGCGTGGCCAGCGAGTCGCGCCGCTTGCGGGCCAGCACGAGCTGCACGCGGGTGATGAGCTCCTTCAGGTAGATGGGCTTGGTGAGGTAGTCTTCGACGCCGAGCTTGAGCCCGCGGATCTTGTCTTCGAGCTCCGTCGAGCCCGTGAGAAACAAGAACGGGATGCGACCGAGCGCCTCGTTGTCTTTGAGGCGCTCGCAAAACTCGTAGCCGTCGCGTGGCGCCGCGAGGGGCCCTTCGCTTGCGGTGAATCGCGTGTCCGACAAGATGAGGTCGGGCGCCTGCTGCGTGACCGCAGCGAGCGCCTCGGCGCCATCGCGCGCCATCATCACGTCGTAGCCGGCCTTGCGGAGCGACACCTCGAGCATTCGCATGCTGCGCGCATCAGAATCCACGAGCAGAAGGGTCTGTCTGGCCACGGTGCGTCTTGAGGTCGGTTGCAGCGTACCGGCGCTGCCCCAAATCGACCATGCGCGGAGCATGGGACCGCTGTCAAGCGGCCCCGTCCGCGGTGTTTCCTGGGGCATGCGCGCCGCACGAGCCCTGCGGTCGGCGCCCGGGTTTTCGCCTCGCGCCGCGCGATCGGGATACCATCGCGCGACGTCGTGACGCCGCGCGCCCCCCGAACGCCCCTGTGCGCCGTGCTCGCGGTCCTCGCGCTGGCCCTTTTTGCCTCGTGCGACACGGGGCGCGGGATCGTCGGCGGCCGCGCGCAGCGCGCCTCGGGGGTCGCCCTCTGCGGCCCGGGGCAGTCGGTGTGCGACGGGCGCTGCGTGCACACGTCGTCAGACCCCTCGAGCTGCGGCGCCTGCGGCCTGCGCTGCGCGACGGGGGAGCGCTGCCAGAACCGCCGCTGCGTGCCGACCTGCCGCGACGACGAGGCCCTCTGCGAAGGGCTCCGCGGCCCGTTCTGCGCGGCTCCCCTGCGCGACCCCGCGCACTGCGGCGGCTGCGACCGACGGTGCCCCGACGGCACGGTGTGCTCCCGCGGAACATGCGCGTCGCGCTGCGGCCCCGGCCTCGCGACGTGCGGGGCCGCCTGCGCCGACCTCGCCACCGACGACGCCCACTGCGGCAGCTGCGGCCGGGCGTGCGGCGCCCAGGAGCGCTGCGCGGCGGGGGCGTGCGCTCCCTCTTGCGCGGCGGGGTCAGCGCCCTGCGCCGGGGCCGACGGCGCCGTGGCGTGCGCCGCCCTCGACGAGGACGCGCGGCACTGCGGGGCCTGCGGCTTCGCCTGCGCGTCGGGGCTCGTGTGCTCCTCGGGGCGCTGCGCGGCGCGCTGCGGCGCGGGGCTCGCGCTCTGCGAGGGGCGCTGCGTCGACCTCCGCGGCGACGCGCGCCACTGCGGCGCGTGCGGCCGGGCCTGCGCCGCGGGCCAGCGCTGCGACGACGGCGCATGCGTCACGCCGTGCCCCGACGGCCTCGCCCGCTGCCGCGACGGCTGCCGCGACCTCTCCAACAGCCCCCTCGACTGCGGCCGCTGCGGCGCGCGATGCCCCGCGGGCGAGGTGTGTGCGCGCGGCGCCTGCGCAGCCCGCTGCAGCGCGGGGCTCACGGCGTGCGGCGACACGTGCCGCGACACGCAGTCCGACAACGACCACTGCGGAGCCTGCGGCCGCGCGTGCCCGCCGGGGCTCCTCTGCTCGCGGGGCGAGTGCGCCACGGCGTGCGCTGTCGGGCTCGCGCGCTGCGGCGACACCTGCAAGAGCCTCCGCGACGACCCGAGCCACTGCGGCGCCTGCGGCAACGCGTGCGCGGCGGGCGCCGTGTGCGCGCGAGGCGCGTGCGCAGCGCGCTGCGACGGCCACCGCCGCGACTGCGGCGGCGCGTGTCGCGACCTCTCGAACGACACGCAGAACTGCGGCGCCTGCGACGCGCCGTGCGTGCGAGGGCAGGTGTGCGTCGAGGGCCGCTGCGAGAGCGACTGCGGACTCACCGGGACGCTCTGCGGCGGCGTATGCCGCGACCTCGCCGACGACCCCGAGGCGTGCGGCGGGTGCGGACGCGCGTGCGACCCCGACCAGGAGTGCGTGCGCGGCGTCTGCGGGCGCGCGTGCGGCGAGGGCTTCGCGCTTTGTGACGGAATATGTCACGATCTGCGCAACGACCGCGACCACTGCGGGCGCTGTGACAGCCCGTGCGGCGAGGCGCGGGTGTGCGCGCGCGGCGCGTGCTCCGACGCGTGCGGCGACCTCGCGCAGTGCGGCCCGCGGTGCCGCGACCTCGCGACGGACCCGGAGCACTGCGGCGTGTGCGGCGCCGCGTGCGCCCTCGACGCGCGCTGCGTAGGCGGCGCGTGCGAGCCCGAGTGCCCCGTCGACCGCGCGGCCTGCGCGGGCCGATGCGTCGACACGCGGTCGTCGCCGGAGCACTGCGGCGCGTGCGGGCGCGCCTGCGCGGCGGGGCAGGTGTGCGCCGCAGGGGCTTGCGCGCGGCGGTGCGCGCCGGGCACCGTGGGGTGCGACCGCGCGTGCGTCGACCTCGCCGAAGAGCGCGACCACTGCGGCGCGTGCGGCGTCCGCTGCCCCGTGGGGGCCGTCTGCGCGAGCGGGCGCTGCGTCGTGCCGTGCGCGCCGGGCAGGGTCGCGTGCGGAGGCGCCTGCGTCGACGTCATCGCGGACCGCGCCCACTGCGGCCGCTGCGGCAACGCGTGCCCCGCGGGCGCCGTGTGCCGCGACGGGTCGTGCGAGGCCGCGTGCGGGCCGGGCGCGCGGCCCTGCGAGGGCGCGTGCAGCGACCTCGCGAGCGACCCGCTGCGCTGCGGCGCGTGCGACACCCGCTGCGCGCGCGGCGAGGTCTGCGCGAGCGGCCGCTGCGCGACGGCGTGCGACGCCCCGCAGACGGCCTGCGACGGCGCGTGCCGCGACCTCGCGCGCGACCCGCTCCACTGCGGCGCGTGCGGGCGAGCGTGCGCGAGCGGGCTCGCCTGCCGCGACGCCCGCTGCGTGCCCGCGTGCCCCGCCGCGCAGAGCCCCTGCGCGGGCGCGTGCGCGGACCTCGCGCGCGACCCCGCCCACTGCGGACGCTGCGGCAACGCGTGCCCCGCGGGCCAGCCGTGCGTGGCGGGCGCGTGCGCACCCCCGTGCGCGTCGGGCGCCCTCTGCGCGGGCGCGTGCCGCGACACCGCGCGCGACGCGTCGCACTGCGGGCGCTGCGGCCGCGCGTGCGCGGCGGGCGAGGCCTGCGTCGACGGAGCCTGCGGGCGCGTTGACCCGAGCGGGAGCGAGGGGGCCTTCGCGCCGACCGACGACGTCGCGCTTGCGCCGGGGGTCCATCACTTCACGACCATCACGGTGCCGGCGGGCGTGCGGGTCACCACGACGGGCGCGGCGGTGCTCGACCTGCGCGCGACGGGCGACGTGCGCATCGACGGGGTCATCGACCTCTCCGGCGGCGGCGGCGGAGCGCACACGCGATGCCTCGGGAACGCCTCCGGGGCCGGCGGCGGAGCGACGGGCGACCCGCGCGCGCCCGGCGTCGACGGCGACACCTGCCGCGCCGCGCTCCCGTGCGGAGGGCCCGCGGGCGGCGGAGGCGCAGGGCCGAGCGG
>CANMAT010000575.1 GCA_947494865.1 Deltaproteobacteria bacterium | reverse complement strand
GACCGCATGCTCACCACCGAGGTCCCCTACGACGGCGACACCTTCGAACGGTGGATCGCGCTCGGCGCTCTCACGCCCTTCATGCAGCTCCACGGTCGCGCCAACTTCGCCCCGTGGACCGTCCCCACGCGCGCCGAAGAGATCACCGACGCCTACCGCTTCTGGGCGCGCCTGCACCACGCCATGGTGCCCTTCTGGTACGCGCTCTCACAGGCCGCCTGGGCCGACGGCGCACCCATCCTCCGCCCCCTGGGCACCATGGCCTCGTGGCCCGGCGACTACCGCTACACGCTCGGCGACGCCCTCCTCGTGGCCCCCGTGCTCAACGAGTCGGGGCGCCGCGACGTCGAGCTCCCCGCGGGCACCTGGTACAACTGGTGGGCCCCCGCCGCCGACGCCCTCTCGGGCAGCACCACGCTGCGCGCCGTCGACACCAGCGACCGCGCGCGCATCCCCCTCTACGTGCGCCGCGGCGCCATCATCCCGCTGCGCGTCGACGCCGACCTCGCGGGCCTCGGCAACGCCACCGCCGCGGGCTCCCTCACCGTGCTCATCTACCCCGACACCGCCCCCTCGCGCTTCGTGCTCCACGAGGGCGCGACGCCTGCCCCCGTCGAGGTCACACCCACCGCCACGGGCGTCACCGTCACCGTGCCCGCGAGCACCACGGCGTGGTACCTCCGCGTGCGCGCCGACACGCCCTATCGCACGGCCTCCCTCGGGTCCGTCAACGTGCCGCAGCGGGCCTCGCGCGCCGCCCTCGACGCCGACCCCACGGGCCTCTGGCTCGACACCCCATCGCGCTCGGCGTGGGTGCGCTTCCCCGCCGCCGACGCGCCGCAGACGGTCACGCTCACGCGCTGACACCCCACGCGCGCGCAACGGTAGTACCGTCCGCGCGATGACCGACACCACCGCCCCCCACGAGGCGCCCTGGCGCTCCACGGCTTGCATCCTGTGCGCTGTCAACTGCGGCATCGAGGTGCGCGTCGAGGGCCGTGAGCTCGCCAAGATCCGCGGCGATCGCAAGCACCCCGGATCGCTCGGATACACTTGCGAGAAGGCATTTCGGCTCGATCACTACCAGAGCGGCCCGCACCGGCTCACCACCCCGCTGCGCCGCCGCGCCGACGGCACCTTCGAGGCCATCGACTGGGACACCGCCATCACCGAAGTGGCCGCGCGCCTCGCGGCCGTGCGCGACGCTCACGGCGGCGAATCGATCTTCTATTACGGCGGCGGAGGCCAGGGAAACCACCTCGGCGGCGGCCACGGCGCGGGCCTGCGCGCAGCCCTCGGGTCGGTGTTCACTTCGAACGCCCTCGCGCAGGAGAAGACCGGCGAGTTCTGGGTCGACGGCCAGCTGTTCGGCCGCCCGCGCTGCCACACGTCGGGCGACTTCGAACACGCCGAGGTGGCTGTTTTTGTAGGCAAGAACCCCTGGCAGAGCCACGGGTTTCCGCGCGCCCGCGTGGTGCTCAAGGCGCTCGCCGCGGACCCCGAGCGCGCGCTCATCGTGATCGACCCGCGGCGCACCGAGACCGCCGCGATGGCCGACTTTCACCTCCAGGTGAAGCCCGGCACCGACGCGTGGTGCCTCTCGGCCCTCCTCGCCGTGCTCGTCGAAGAAGACCTCGTCGACCACGCGTGGATCGACGCGCACACGCGCGGCTTCGACGCGCTCGCCACGCACCTCAAGCGCATCCCCATCGCCGCCCACTGCGCCGTCGCGGGCCTCGACGAGGCGCTCGTGCGCGCCGTGGCGCGGCGCATCGGGCGCGCGAAGAGCGTGTCGATCTTCGAAGACCTCGGCATCCAGCAGAACGTCAACAGCACCCTCGACTCGTACCTCGAGAAGCTCGTCTACCTGCTCACGGGCAACTTCGCGAAGCGCGGCGCCATGAACATCCACTCGCGCTTCTCGCGCGTGAGCGGCGGCGGCGGGCGCGGCGAGCGCCGCACCCCCGTCACGGGCGAGCGCATCATCACCGGGCTCATCCCCGCGGCGGTGATCCCCGACGAGATCCTCACCGATCACCCGAAGCGCTTCCGCGCGATGATCGTCGAGAGCGCCAACCCCGCCCACTCGCTCCCCGACTCCGCGCGCATGCGCGAGGCGCTCGACGCGCTCGACTGCGTGGTGGTCATCGACGTGGCCCTCACCGAGACCGCGCGCCACGCCCACTACGTGCTCCCCGCCGCGTCGCAGTACGAGAAGTGGGAGGCGGCGTTCTTCAACCTCGAGTTTCCGCACAACACCTTTCAGCTCCGCCCGCCGCTGCTCGAACCCCTCGCCGGCACGCTCCCCGAGCCCGAGATTCACCGCCGCCTCGTGCGCGCGCTCGGGGCCTACACCGACGAAGACCTCGCCGACCTGCGCGCCGCCGCAGCGCTCGGCCGCGGCGAGTTCGCGATGGCGCTCATGGGCGCGATGGCCGAGCGACCGCACCTCACGCAGTACGCCGCGCTGGTGCTCTACGAGACCCTCGGCCCCACGCTCGGCGCCGGGCGCGAGGCCACCGCCGCCGTGTGGGGCCTCGCCCAGACCTGCTTCATGGCCTACCCCGAGGCCGTGCAGCGCGCGGGTCACGAGAGCGGCGACGCGCTCTACGAGGCCATCATGGCGCACCCCGAGGGCGTCACCTTCACCGTCGACGCGTACGACGAGACGCTGCGCCGCCTCGACACGCCCGACAAGCGCGTCAACCTCGCGGTGCCCGAGCTCCTCGAAGCCCTCGACGCGCTGCCCGCAGCGCCTCCCCCGCGCGACCCGCAGTACCCCTTCGTGCTCGCGGCCGGCGAGCGCCGCACCTCCACCGCCAACACCATCTTTCGCGACCCCGCGTGGCGAAAGAAAGACACCCACGGCGCCCTGCGCGTGAGCCCCGACGACGCTGCGCGGCTCGGCGTGGCCGACGGCGGGCGCGTGCGCGTCACCACGCGGCGCGGGCACGTCGAGGCCGTCGTCGAGGTCTCCGACACGATGCTCGCGGGCCACGTGAGCCTCCCCAACGGGCTCGGCCTCGCGCACGGCGACGACCCCAACGTAACGCTCGGCGCGGCGCCCAACGAGCTCACGTCCACCACCGACCGCGACCCCATCGCGGGCACCCCGTGGCACAAGCACGTCGCCGCCCGCGTCGAGGCGCTGTAGTCGCTACCGCCGCTCGATCGCGCGCACTTCGAACACCACCGCCGTGTGCGCGTCGCGGCGCTGCACGAGCACCCCGCGCAGCGTCGCGCCCTGCCCCACCATGTGACGCAGCCGCCCGCCCATGACGGCATCAAGGCCCACGAGCTCGAAGCGCTGCGAGCTCATCGCCACGCGCACCAGCGGGCGATCGGGGTGGGCCACCTCGACGCACACCGGCCGACGCAGCTCGATCGCGAGAAACGGCTCGACGCGGCCCGAGGCGCCGGCGCCGACGCCCGCGCTCACGTGCCCCGTGAGCACCACCACGGCGGGCTCCATCGCGCGACACTCGCTCACCACACAGTCGCAGCGGTCCTGCGCGAGGGCGCCCGCGGGAACGCCCGCGAGCGCGGCGAAGAGCATCCATGGAGCGCGCGAGATCACCACGAAGCGCAGTCTACTCACGCGCCATGCCAGCGTCGAGCCGGGCCTTGCGCGCCCCGCAGCGGCCGCGACCGATAGGTTCATCGCGCCGCGCGAATCAACGCACCTCGGCGGTCATCGCAGGCGTCACCGACCACACGCGCGCCCCGTCGGCGCGCATCCACGCCGCGCCCGCGCCGAAGCGCCCGCGCGCCGTCGTCGTGAGCGGAACCCGCAGCGTGTGCCGCCCCGCCAGCAGCGCTGCGTAGCGCACGTGCAGCGCTCCGTCGACGTACTCCACCCGCGCGCGCGACTGGG
>CANMAT010000574.1 GCA_947494865.1 Deltaproteobacteria bacterium | reverse complement strand
ATCGCGTGGCAGAGGGTTACGAGCAACCGCTGGTGGGGCATGTTGGTGAAGCGCAGGTAGCGGTCGGTGCGCATGCAGCCGCCCGCTCCGCCCGCGAGCACGAAGGGCACCGAGAGGCAGTCGTGGAGGCGCCCGTCGCCCATCTCTTTGGCCCACACGACGAGGGAGTTGTCGAGCAGGGTGCCGTCGCCGCCGGGCTCGGGCATCGCGGCCATGCGCCCGATGAGCCACGCGAACTGTTCGGCGAACCAGCGCTCGGCGGCCACGAACTGCGCCACGCCCGCCTCGTTGCTGTCGCTCATGTGCGAGAGCGCGTGGTGCCCCTCGCTCTGCCCGAGCCAGGTGAACACGTGGGGCGCGACGGTGTGCGCCCACTGAATCGACGCGACCTTGGTGGCGCCGCACGAGAGGCCCGCGAGCATGAGCTCCATCTGGGCGCGGCCCACGCGGGGAAAGTTCTCGTTGGCGCGGTGGTCGATGGACATGAGCGCGGGCGGCGCGCACGCCGTGGTGGGCGCGGTGGGGCCGCCGGTGAGCGAGGCCTCGACGCGGCGCAACGACTCGAGGTGGGCGTCGAGCTTGCGGCGCTCGTCGGCCCCCACGCGGGTCTGCAGGTCGCGCACCTCACCGCGCACGAGGTCGAGCACGCTGCGGCGGCGCACCATCATGGCGTCGATCATTCCCGGGGCCGGCGTCATGGCGCCGAAGAGCCGGCGGTACACGTTGGCGGGCTCGTCGTCGGGGGGCACGTAGCGCCCGGGAGCCTCGTAGAGCATGCGCGTCTGCGAGTTGCCGCCCCACGCGCTGGTCTGCACGCCGAGGTCGAGGGAGGCGATGCGCGAGCGCGCTCCGACGGCGCGGGCGATGTACTGGTCGACGGACATGCCCATGGAGGGCGACGCGGCCGAGCCGCTGCCGGTGAGCATGGCGCCCATGCCGCCCTCGTGGTTGCTGGCGCCCACGAAGTCGATGCCGTCGAGCACCACGAGGTGGCGCTTCACGGGCGCGAGGGGCTCGAGGATGGAGCCCGCGGGGAGGGCCCACGACGCGCCCGAACCCGTAGGGCGCCAGCGGCGGTGCACCGTGCCGTTGGGCGTGAAGAAGATCACCACGCGCTGCGCGGCGCGGGTGCAGCTCGCGTGCGAGTCGCCGCGAAAGAGGGTGAGGAAAGGGCCCGCGACCGCGGCGAGGGCGGCGCTGTGCACGAAGGTCCGCCGACCGATCTTGATCTCCATGGCGGAGCTATTTGTGCACTACGCCCGCGTCGAGCGTTCACACAATCGTGCGGCGCGGCGTCAGGGCCGCGGGATGCGGCGCGGGGGGTCTTTGAGGCCGTAGCGCTCCATTTTGTAGATGAGCGCGCGGCGCGAGATGCCGAGGGCGATGGCGGCGTGCGACTGGTTGTTCTTGTGGTCTTCGAGGGCGGCGGCGATGGCCTCGCGCTCGACCTCGTCGACCATGGAGCGCAGCGCGGGGGCGCCCTCGCGGGGGGTCTTCGGGCGCGCGAGCACCGCGGGGGGCAGGTGCTCGGGGCGCAGCTCGGCGCCGTCGGCCATGGCGATGGCGGCCTCGACGGCGTTGCGCAGCTCGCGCGCGTTGCCGGGCCACTCGTAGCGGGTGAGCGCCTCGACGGTCTCGGGCGCGAGCGCGTGGGGCCCGCCGCGCTCGGCGATCACCCGCTCGGCGAGGGGCACGATGTCCCTGGGCCGCTCGCGCAGCGGGGGCACGGTGATGGTGACGCCGTTGAGGCGAAAGTAGAGGTCCTCGCGGAAGCGCCCGTGGGCCAGCTCGGCGGCGAGGTCGCGGTGCGTCGAGGCCACCACGCGCACGTCGACGGGCACCGGCTGCGTGGCGCCGATGCGCAGCACGGCGTGCTCCTCGAGCACCCGCAGGAGGCGCGCTTGATTGGTGGCCGAGAGCTCGCCCACCTCGTCGAGGAGCAGGGTGCCCCCGTGGGCCGCTTCGAACACGCCGACCTTGCGCTCGACGGCGCCCGTGAAGCTCCCGCGCTCGTGGCCGAAGAGCTCGCTCTCGGCCAGCGACTCGCTGAGGCTCCCGCAGTTGATGGCCACGAAGGGCCCTCGGGCGCGGGGGCTGGTCTTGTGCAGGGCGCGCGCGACCACCTCTTTGCCCGTGCCCGTCTCGCCGTGCACGAGCACCGCGAGGTCGTGCGCGGCGATGCGGCGCACCATCGCGAACACCTGCTGCGTCGCGGGGTCGACCGCCACCACGTCGCCGTCGACCTCCGCCGCGGGCTCCGCGCGCTTCTCCGGCGCGAGGGGCACGTACACCACGCGGGTGCTCCCGAGGCGCACGATGGCGCCGGGCGTCACCGCGGCGGCGGCGCCCACCCGCTTGTCGTCGAGCCAGGTGCCGTTGCTGCTGCCCTGATCGCGCACGAGCACGTGGTCGCCGCGGTAGAAGAACTGCGCGTGCTGGCGCGACGTGCGCTGGTCGTCGAGGCGCACGTCCTGGTCCTCGCCGCGCCCTACGCGAAGAGACCTTCCGCGCGGCAGGAGCACCACCCGCGGCGGGTGCCCGGGCTCCTCGATGATGAAGCGCGCCGCGGGCGCCGAGTCGAGGCTGGCGAACGAGTCCGATGTGCTTGTATCCGTGTGCTCCATGGCGGCTGCGCACTTAGCAAGACGCCGACCGCGCCGCGCTCGCGTAAAACAACAGTGTTTGTAGGCCTTCGCGCGAGACGGGCGACTCGAGGTGTCCGCGCTGTGCACCCCATCGGTGTGCACGCCTTGCTCACTCTGGCGTCACCGACCGCGTAGCCGCTCCGGGCGACTGTGCAACGCGCGGGGCCCGCCGCGCGCAGCGCCGGTACACCCCCCCGCCGCAAACGCTTGAAACCACTGTGATTTGCGGTGCCTTCGGGTGGCTCGCCGGTTGCGATGGAGGCGCCGCGTCGGGGCGTGCGCGCGTTGCGCCGCCCGCCGCAGGAGTCCCTTGATGAAGCTCTCTCTCCCCATCGTTGCGCTCGCGCTGCTCGGGCCCCTCGGGCTCGGGTGCGCCGGCGAGATCGTCGGTCCGCCGTTGACGCTCGACCCCGCGGTGACGCCCGCGACGGTGTGCAACGCCGCCGACACCGAGAACGCTGCGCTCCAGACCCGCGTGGTGCTGCACCCCGCGCAGGGCGGCTCGTTCGCCCCCCTGCCCGTCGACCTTCTCACCCCCGACGCCTCGCTCGCCGTGCCCGTCGTGAAGCTCCGCAGCGCGAGCGGCGCCGAGCTCGTGGTGCGCCGCGTGGAGTTCGTCACGCCGCGCGAGATGGCGCTGTGGGTCACGGCCACCAGCCGCGACGGCGCTCCCCTCGAGCCCGGCGCGTACACCGTGTCGGTCACCAACCCCGACGGGCAGACCGCGCTCACCATGGCGGGCTCGCTGCGCGTGGTGCCTCCGCCCGCGGTGGCCTCCGTCGCGCGCCTCGACCCGACGGTGCCCGCGCAGGGCGTCGACGCCGACGAGGCGCAGACCGTCTGCAACGCGTACAGCACCGCGCTCACCGTGACCGGGAGCAACTTTCGGCCGGGTGATGCCACGCCCGTCGTCGAGGTGATCACCGCGCAGGGCGCCGTGGTGCGACGGCTGCCCGAGCCCGACGTGCGCGTGGTGTCGGCCACCGAGCTGCGCGTCACCCTCAGCGCCCCGATGGACGCTTCACGACGGCTCGCTCCGGGCCGCTACGGGCTCCGCGTCACCAACCCCGACGGGACGTCGTCCACGGGCGCTCCCCTCGGCGACGCGGGCGTCGGCGACGCGGGCGCCGACCTCTCGGGCACGCAGTATCCGCAGGGCTGCCACGCGACCAACCCCTCGCTCTTCAACGTGGTGCCTCCGCCCGAGGTGCGCGCCGTCGAGCCGGTGT
>CANMAT010000573.1 GCA_947494865.1 Deltaproteobacteria bacterium | reverse complement strand
GACGCGTCGCGGGCGCGCGCGCTCGCGGCCACGCCCACCAGCGCCACGTCGGCGCGCCCCGCGGTCACGGGAACCAGCGCCTCGACGGAGAGCCCCGCCGCGGTGACTACGCGCAGGCCCCCCGTGACGGCCACGCGAACGGCCCCCGTCGCGGCGCCGCGCACCGTCACGTGGAGCACCTCGTCGTCGCGGGCGGCATCCGGCGTGGGGGTCTCGGCGAGGTCGGGCACGCCGTCGTCGTTGTCGTCGTCGGCGTCGAGCGCGACGAGGGCCTCGGGCGGGTTCTCCTCGCCCGTCGACCACGTGAGCGAGAGAGGGGCGGTTTGCGCCCACGCGTCGCCGCGCGCGGCGGCGATCGCGCCGCACAGGAGGGCCACGCCGAAGCGCCACGCGCGGGTCTCTCGGGTTGTCACGGGCGCGACCATAACGCACCTGTGAAACTCCCGCGTTGATCGCGGCGCGGAACCGCGGGTATGGTCGGGCGGTGAGTGAGCGACGGGTGTTCGCCGGAGGTTGGCAACAACCTCGGGAGGAAAGTCCGAGCTCCGCAGGCGAGGATGCAGGCTAACGGCCTGTGGGAGAGATCCCGAGGACAGTGCAACAGAGAAGAAACCGCCCGCATGTGCGACCGAGAGGGAGCGCCCGCGGGTAAGGGTGAAACGGTGAGGTAAGAGCTCACCGCGGCGCTGGTGACAGCGCTGGCATGGCAAACCCCATCCGGAGCAAGACACAACAGGGAGCGAAGGGGTAACCCGAGAGGCTGTGCCGGCCGATGCTCCCGGGTATGTCGCTGGAGGCCGTCGGCAACGGCGGTCCTAGAGGAATGAACGCCACGTCGTCGCGGGCGACCGCGGGGGCGAACAGAACTCGGCTTACAGTGCTCTCTCACCGGCGAAGGCCCCGACGATCGGCAACGGTCGCCTCGGGGCCTTCGTCGTTTCGAAGCGCGCGCGGCGCGCCCTCCCACGATCGTACGGGGCCCAACGATCGGCGCGAGCAGCGCCCGAGCACATTGTAAATATGATGGTTTGCGAGATCGTTCGGGGCCGTACGATCAGTCGGTGGAGCGCCCGCGGAAGGCGATCTGGAGCACCTGGCGCGCGAGCGTGGCGGCCTTGATGCGCCAGACGGGCCCGTTGCCCACCATCACGCCGAACGAGAGGCGGTGCTCGGCGCTCTGGGCGTTGCCCACGAACCAGGTGTAGGCCGTATAGGGGGCGTCGCGCGTGAGGGTGCCCGTCTTGCCGCTGACGGTCACATCGTCGAGGTAGAGGCGCCCCGCCGGGTCGTGAAAGGCGTGAAAGCCCGTGCCGTCGGTCACGGTGCGCAGCATCGCGCGCTGGAGCACCGCGGCCACCTCGGGCGACACGGCGCGGCGCCACGCGCGCTGCGCGCCCCGCGCGATCACGGCGCCCCGGGCGTTGCGGAGGGTCTCGATGATCCACGGGCGCGTCATCTCGCCGTCGAGCGCCACGCCCTGCGCGAGGAGCGCGCCGTGGAGGGGAGAGAGGGTCGAGTTCCAGAACCCCGCGGCGGTGCGGGCGAAGCCGAGGTTGTCGGCGGGGATGGTGAACGAGCTGGGCGACACGGCGGCGTCGAAGGGAAGCGGCTCGCCGAAGCCCCACCGGCGCGCGGCCTCGGCCTCGGCCTCGGGGCGCAAGAGTTCCAGGGCCCGCCGGGCGAACACCGTGTTGATCGACCGGGCGAAGGCGTCGGGGAGCGTGACGCACTCGCGGTCGCGGTTGGGGTCGGCCACCAGGTCGCGCTCGGTGAGCCGGTGGAAGCCGCCGGAGAAGCACGTCGTCGCGTCGGCCGCGAGGCCCCCCGCGAGGAGCGCCGACCCGGTCACCACCTTGAAGACGCTCGCGGCGGGCGCGTCGGCGGCGCGCGCGAGGTCGGCCCCGGCGGCCCCCGTGGAGGCGTACACCAGCACGCGCCCGGTGACCGAGTCGAGCACCACGACGCTCGCCATCGGGATGCCCGATCGCGCGAGGAGGTTCACGGTGCCGCGCTGCCACGCGGGGTCGAGCGTAAGCGTGGCGCGGCGCCCGTCGGCGAGCTGGACGCCGTAGCGACCGTCGGCCCCCAGGCGCGACGCCGCGGGGTTGAAGCCCGCGACGACGCCCGCGATGACCGTCGGCTCCGGCGGGCGCACCGCGAGGCTCGTCTGCGCCATCGTTACCGACGCGTGGAGGATGTCGGCGCGGCGTCGCGCGTCGTTGCGGCGGCCGAGGGCCACCATGGGGATCGCAGCGCCCACGATACCGAGGGCCACCACGTTGCGCAGCGTGCGGGTCTTCACGTGGCGGTCGGTAGCGAGAAACCTACGCCGCGGTCAACTTTCGGGCTGCGACGGTGGGGATCTTCTGTGCCGCACGCGAGCGGCGCTACACTCCAGCGAATGGCAGACGACCACGTCACAAGCCCCCACCGCGTCGTCGGCCTTGTGGTGCGTCCGAGCAAGATGCCCGCGCTCGAGGACGCCTGCCTCGTGGTGCTCTACGGCGAGTCCATCGGTCGCCGCGTCGCCCTGCGCGACGTGCCATTGACCGTCGGGCGCGCCAACGACGCCGACCTGCAATTTGAAGAAGAGAGTGTCTCTCGGCACCACTGCCGCTTCGAGCCCTTCAGCGACGAGGGCGGCGCCGAGCGCTGGCGCGTCGTCGACCTCGAGAGCACCAACGGCACCTTCGTGAACGACCGCGCCACGGCCAGCGCGGTGCTGCAGCACGGCGACCGCGTGCAGATCGGCCGGACGATCTGCAAATTTCTCGGGAGCGGCCAGATCGAGGCGGCCTACTACGAAGAGATCTACCGCCTCGTGACCACCGACGGCCTCACGGGGCTCTGCAACCGTCGCGCGTTCACCGAGGCGCTCGCGCGCGAGTTCGGGCGCTCGGTGCGCTACGGCCGCCCCCTCGGCCTCGTGATGCTCGACATCGACCACTTCAAGAACCTCAACGATTCGTTTGGCCACCTCGCGGGCGACGCCGCGCTCCGTCAGCTCGGGGTCACGCTGCGCACGAACCTGCGCCGCGAAGACATCGTAGGGCGCCTCGGCGGCGAGGAGTTCGGCCTGCTGCTCCCGGAGCTCGACCTCGCGGGGGCGCGGCTCGTGAGCGACAAGGTTCGCACCCTCGTCGCGTCGCGGGGCCTCGAGTTCGAAGGGGCCGTGATGCGGCTCACGGTGTCTGCGGGCGTGGTCGCGCGCGTCGACGCCGACGCCGACGCCGACGACATGATGCGCCGCGCCGACGCCCTGCTCTACGTGGCCAAGCGCGCGGGGCGCAACCGCACCGAAGGGTGACGCCCCGACGCGGGCGGAGGGCCCTCAGCCCGGGGTGGCACCGCCGCCCTGCGCGGGCACAACGATGAACACCGGGCGCGTGTCGACCACGCTGCCGCCGCGGCCGATCACCTCGAGGGTCGCGTTGAAGAGCCGCGCGCTCATGCCGCCCTCCATGAAGTCGTTGTAGAAGTCGGCGCGGAACACCACGCGCGTCGTCGGCGACACGTTGTAGAAGGTGGTCATGTCGCGGCGGTCGTAGCCTTCGGGCATCTCGGGCGAGGCGCGCGAGGGCACCACGGCCTTGATGAAGCTCGCCGTCGTGCGGCCCATCGGGAGCCCCACGGCCATCGCGTCGGGCACCACGCGCGTCGTGATGTCTTGCCTCGTCTGGCCTGCGATCTGCGCGATGGCATCGACGACCGAGCTCGACACGTCGGCGATGCCCGAGGCGCCGGGGCCGAACACGATGGGGCGCCCCATGCCGTTGAGCGAGCGGGTCATGCGCGACACGATTGCGGCGTTGCGGTAGGTGCGACCTTCGACGCCGTCGCCCACGTCGATGCCGATGAAGAACGCGCCGCGACGGTTGTAG
>CANMAT010000572.1 GCA_947494865.1 Deltaproteobacteria bacterium | reverse complement strand
CGCCGCCCGCGGTTGATGCCGAACACCCCACCTGAGCGTCGCTGACACACCGCTGCGCGCGGCCTCTCCGCGCGATCGCAGGCGCGAAGCCCTTCGCGTCGCGGCGGTACGCACCATGCACAACGGCCTTCGCTGCGTCGGCATACCGGCGGACACGCAGCGCGCCGCACACCGCTGCGGCTTCCCGCGACCGTCGCGTAGGCGCTCTGCTGCGCCATCGCGGCGGCGCGCCACACAAGAGGCACCTCCATGACCATCAAGAACACGAACGACGCCAGCAACAACGTCTCGCCGCCCCTCTCGGAGCGCGCCAGCAACGTGATGAACAAGGGCCAGGAGGCCGTTCAGAAGGCCGGCCACGCCGTCGGTGAAGGCGCCACGAAGGCGGGTCACGCGATGCAAGAGGCCGCGCAGCGCGCGGGCCACGCGGCCTCCGAAGTGATGACGCCGAAGGGCGTCGAGGGCGTCGCGCAGAAGGTCAGCAACACCGCCGCCGAGGCGACGCTCCGGGCGAAGCACGAGGCCGAGCAGCTCGCGCAGAAGACCGCCAACGCCGTGCAGGAAGGCACCACCCGCGTGGGCAACGCGGTGCAAGAGGCCAACACGCGCGCCGTCAACGCCAACAAGCCCTCCTAAGCCCCGCCTCGCAGTCTCCCTTCGCCTCGCACGCAAGGACCCATCCGATGAACAAGCTCCTGCTCGCGTCGATCGTCGTGTTCTCCATTCTGGTCGGCGACGAGCGCGTCGAGGCTCAGCTCATTCAGGTGACCATCGCGCCGCCCGCGATGCGCGTCGAGGCGACGCCGCCGCCGCCGGGGCCGGGGCAGGCCTGGGTCGCGGGCTTCTGGGCCTGGGGAGGCTCGCAGTACGTCTGGACGCCCGGCCACTGGGAGCAGCCGCCGCAGCCCATGGCCGTGTGGCAACGCCCGCGCTGGGAGCGCCGCCAGCGCCACTGGGGCTTCACGCCGGGCCAGTGGATGCGGCCGGGGATGCGTCCCGGCGCGGCGCCGCCGCAGACGGTCTTCGTCGCGCCGGGTGTGCCCGCGGCGGTGCCGGTGTTCGTGCCGGGCCGACGCGGGCGCGGGCGCGGCGATGAGCGCGGCGAGCGCGGCCGACGCGGCGAGCGCCACTGAACGCACGCGCGTCGACGGCGAAGCGCCCGCCCTCGCGTCAGGGCTACAGTCGCCAGAGCGTCGCGAGGGGAATCTCGACGTCTTCGAAGGGCGGCGCGCGCATCGTCTCGTCGCCCTCGTGTGTGTCGAGCAACAGGTAGCGTCGGCCTTGCGCCTCGTCGTCGAGCGCGTCGGAGGCAAAGCGCTCGCGGCGCCATCCCGCGATGTCGGGCACCACGATGTTGGGAGCCGGGCCGAGGTGCAGCTCGGGCTCGATGAGAATCACCCAGGTGCCCGGACCCTCGACGTCGTCGCCGCCGCGGTTCTTGCCGTCGAGCCTCCCCGAGAGGCGCACGGCGGCGATGGCGTGCCGTGGACGGGGGCGCAGCGTGAGAGACAACTCGCCGTCGATCACCACGGCCACGACGGTCTCGGGGGCGGTGAGAAACCCGCGCACCACGTCGGATCGCAGGTTGGGAAAGCGTGGGTCGATCGCGAGCGCAAGGTCACCGACCACGGAGCGACGGTATCACGGTCGCTGCGATGCCCTTACGCGGGCTTCTTCTTCGCTTCAGCCTCGCGGGCCACCTTTGGCGCGGCGGGCCTCCGCGCGGCGGCTACATGCGCGTCACCTCGCGGATCACCTTCGGGTGCTCGCGGAACACCAGCTGCGCGGCGG
Source organism: Deltaproteobacteria bacterium (assembly GCA_947494865.1). Taxonomy (GTDB): domain Bacteria; phylum Myxococcota_A; class Polyangia; order Polyangiales; genus CAISKJ01. The sequence continues at coordinate 2,091 of CANMAT010000572.1, read as the reverse complement.
CGCACCTTCGCGATGCGCACCATCGCGACCTGACGGCCGCCCGTTGAGATCAGGCGATGAGTCCGGAGGGCGCACGCAGATGCGACGTGGATGGAGAGGCGTACGCGCAGCGCGCGCAGCGTTCAGGAGCCCCCTCGCGGGGCGACTTCGCACGTAGAGCCCGGGCTGAGGGGGTTAACGCCCCCGAATCCCGGCGTGCGTGAGACGCGTTCCTACACGCCCCGATCGCATTGAACCCAGGTAGGTTCCCGCACGGGGGTAGAGGGCAGCGTCTCAGCTCCCGAGAATGCGCACCACGCCCTCGATGCTGGCCATCAGCACGGGGGCGATCGTGTCGACGAGCTCGTCGCCGCGGAGCAGGAGGAGCAGGTCTTCCTTGCCCACACGAAACGGGTGCACCGTGAGGCCCGTGAGGCGCCGCGGATCGAGCGCGTACCCTTCGCCCCGTGCGATGAAGGGCGCATAGGCCGCGAGCTCCTCGCACTCACCGCGGTCTCCGTCGTACGCGAGCAGAATCCCATCGAGCGTGCAGAGAAGGATGTGCGTGAGGCCCGCTCGCTCGCGCTGCGCCGAGAGCAGGTACTGCAACGCCATGGCGAGGTCTTCCGAGCGCCGCGAACGACGCTCCCTTACGATGTTCATGGGAGTCTCCTCAGTGTGCGCGCGGACGCGAAACTCCGACGCGGTGAGCGCGGCAATCGCCTCACGCTGCGCGGTAACACCCCGCTGCTGACCCGTACCGTTTCACCTCGCGGGCACCGTGCGCCAGTTAAGTGCACACATGTAGGTGTGCTCCCGCCGGAGCTCTGCGAAACTCAGCGCGGACCGACCTCGCGCACGTACACCACGCCCAGGAGGCCGCGGCCCACGACCACGCGCACGGGCTCGTTGGGGTCGGCGCGAAAGCCCGCGCGAAAGGGCGGCGCGAAGAGCGTCTCGCGGCGCGCGCCGGCGAGCGTGAACGCCACGTGCACCACACGGTTGGTGCCCGCTCCGGTGCCCACCACCACGCCCTCGACGACCGCGCTCGGCGCGTAGGGGTCGAAGAGCGTGTCGGCGAGCTGCGCGAGGGCGGGCGACGTCACCAGCGCGAGCGCCACGATGACGTTCCGCGCGCGCCGACGCGTGGGCCCGATGGCGCGCAGCAGGGGGGCGAGCGCCACCAGCAGTGTGCCCGCGATGCTCAGCGCGGCGAGCGCGAGGCGCTCCCCGTCGAAGGTCTCGCGGAGGTTGAGCGCGGCGTTCATCACGAGGCCCAGCACGGGCAGCGCGGCGAGGCCGAGTACCGCCGCGTGGCGGTCGGGGTCGAGCGCGATCACCGTGCGGTTGCGCGTCGCGAGCGCGGCCACGGCGGCGAGGCACGCGGCGAGGCCCAGGGCGCCCCAGCGGTTGTAGTCGGGGCCCGCGACCCAGCTCACGAAGCCCGCCGCGCAGGCCCCGAGGCCCGCCGCCGAGAGCCACGCGAGGCGCCGCCAGAAGCGCTCCGCGTCGCGCTCCGAGCGCCCCTCGTCGGCGAGGGCGTCGCAGAGCCGATCGCGCCGTGCGAAGTAGCGCGCGTCGGCGTCCATGCGCACGCCGACGTGCTCGTCGAGCCACGCGGCGATCTCCGCGGCGTCCTCGAACACGGCGGGAATCACCACGAGCCTGCGCCCCTCGGCGTCGAGCAGCTCGACGTCGTCGCGCGCGCCGTCGTCGGGGCTCTGAACGTCGCGCACCTGGTCGGCGTGTACGGTCGTCTGCCCGTGCCACGAGGCCACGGCGAGCGCGCCGCCGGGGTGCAGCGTGAGGCGCGTGCTCAGCGTGCGAAGCGAGCGCCACAGGAGCCACACGCACGCCGCCGCGACGACGGCCCCCGCGGCGAGCACGCGCGCGGGCGTCGGCGAGGTGCGCGCCACCTCGAGGCTCACCGTCGTGGCCAACAGCGCGAGCAGGGCGCACACCGCGATCTCGAAGCGCACGCGGCGGCGCCGCGCGAGCGAGAGTCGGTGGAGGGTCGGCGTCGCCTCGCGGTACACGCCGTCATCGTCGCCCACACGAGGCCGCGAGGCAAACATCGGACGACCGCGGAAGGGGCTTATTTATAGCGGTTTT
>CANMAT010000571.1 GCA_947494865.1 Deltaproteobacteria bacterium | reverse complement strand
CGCCGGCGGCGCCAGCGGCTGCATGCGCACCGACCGTTACCTGCGCTTCACCAACATGCCCCACCAGCGCCTGCTCGTGACGCTCTGCCACGCGATGGGGATGGACAACCCCACCTTCGGCGACCCGTCGCGCGGCGCCGGTCCGCTCCCCGAGGTGCTCTCGTGAGCGCGGGGGCGACCATGGCGTCGTCGCGGACGCCTGCGGTGAATCGGCTTCGCTTCGCGGGCTTCTTGGCGCTCTGCGCCGTGGCGCTCGGATGCGACGCCGCGCCCGATGGCACCGACGCCGCCGCGGCCACCGACGCGCCCGTCATGCTCTCCGACGGCGCCACCGCGGGGCCCGTGTGCGACGCCGACGTCGCCTGGTTTCGCCGCGAGCTCTGGACGCCCGTGTTCGCCGTGAGCTGCATCGGCTGCCACAGCGCCGCGGGCACCGCGCGCAACTCGCGCCTCGTGCTCCGCTCCGAGACCGAGGCCGACTGGCTCGATCACAACTTTCGCGCCGTGCGCGCGATGGCGTTCACCGAGCTCGCGGGCGTGCCCATGCTCCTCTTGCGCCCGTCGGGGCGCCACCCCATGGGCCACACCGGCGGCACCGTGACCCCTCCGGGGAGCACCGCCTACGACACCCTCACGCGCTTCGTGGCGCGCGTGCAGACCCCCGCCTGCGACGACCCCGACGCGCTCCCCGGCGGCGACGGCGGAGCCTCCGCGCGCTGCGCCACCGTCACCCCGGGGCCCCGCGTGCTGCGCCGCCTCACGCCCACCGAGTACGACCGCACCGTGCGCGACCTCACGGGCGTCGACTCGCACTTCGGCGCCAGCTTCGCCGCCGACCCCGTGGTCGACGGCTTCGACAACGACGCCACCTCGCTCGTGGTGTCACCGCTCCTCGCCGAGCAGCTCCGCGTGGCCGCCGAGAGCGTCGCCGCCGACGCCACGCGCGACCTCACGCGCGTCTCGCCGTGCGTCCCTTCGGGCGCGGGTGACACGGCCTGCGCGCGGCAGCTCGTCGAGGCCTTCGGCGCCCGCGCCTTCCGCCGCCCGCTCACCGGCGACGAAGTGACGAGGTATGTCACCCTCCACGGGGCCATCGCGGCGGGTGAGGGCTTCAACGAGGGCGCCGAGGCGGTGCTCTCGGCGATGCTCCAGTCGCCGCACTTCCTCTACCGCGCCGAGCTCGGCGTGCAGTCGGGAGGCGCGTACCGCCTGACGCCGTGGGAGGTGGCCTCGGAGCTGTCGTACCTCTTCACCGCGAGCATGCCCGACGCGGCGCTCTTCGAAGCCGCCCGCTCCGGCGCGCTCGCCACGCCCGCGGGCATCGAGGCGCAGGCGCGCAGGCTCGTGGCCACGCCGGGCGCGCGCGACGCGCTGCGACGCTTCGTGCGCCAGTGGCTCGACGTCGATCGCCTCGCCACGGTGCCCAAAGACGGCGCCACCTTCGCGGCCTTCACCCCCGCGGTGCGCGCCTCCATGGCGGGCGAGTTCGATCGCTTCATCGACGCCACGCTGCTGCGCCCCGGCGCGCGATTGCCCGAGCTCTTCACGTCGGCCTTCACCTTCGTCGACCCCACGCTCGCGGCCTTCTACAACCTCACGCCCGACGGCGCGGCCGACGCGCAGGGCTTCCGTCGCGTGTCCATGGTCGAGGCGCAGCGGCGCGGCGTGCTCACGCTCGGCGCGGTGATGGCCACGCACGCGCGGCCCAACTCGTCGTCGCCGGTGCACCGCGGGCGCATGGTGCGCGAGCGGCTCCTGTGTCAGCCGTTGCCGCCGCCGCCGCCGGGCGTCGACGCGCAGCCGCCGGCGCCCGACGCGCGGCGCTCCATTCGCGAGCAGTACGCCATGCACGCGAGCGTGCGACCGTGCGTCGACTGCCACCGGCTCATCGACCCCATCGGGTTCACCTTCGAGTTCTTTGACGGCGTAGGCCGCCACCGCGCGAGCGAGAACGGCGTGGCCATCGACGCGCGCGGAGAGATCGTAGGGAGCCTCTCGACGGACGGCGCCGCGGCCGACACGCGCGCCCTCATCGAGCGCCTCGCCGCGAGCGCCGAGGTGCAAGACTGCTTCGCGAAGCAGCTCTTCCGCTACGCCTACGCCATGACCTCGGGTTCGCAGACGGCGTGCGCCCTCGCCGAGCTGCAGCAGCGCTTCCGCGGCGCCGACCTCTCCATCGAAGAGCTCCTCGTGGCCCTCACGCAGTCGGCGCACTTTACCGAGCGCGACGAAGGCGGCGCCCCGGCGCCCAGCGACGCGGGCGCACCCACCGACGCCAGCGCGCCCGACGCCAGCGCGCCCGACGCGAGCGCAGCGCCCGACGCGAGCGTTGCGCCCGACGTCGCGCCCGTCGGCCCCATGACCACGCCGGGCATCACCACCCGCACGGTGCGCGACTCCAACTGGGACGCGGGCTTCTGCGAGCGCGTCACCGTCACCAACACCACGAGCATGCGCGTCACGTGGACGGTCGTGTACCCCATCATGGGGCGCGTCACCTCGAGCTGGAGCTCGGAGCGCACCGGCGACTCGGGCAACGTGGTGTTTCGCGGCGCCATGTGGAACGCCCAGCTCGGCCCCGGCGAGAGCACCGAGCTCGGCTTCTGCGCCGCGCGCTAAACCCGGATGATTCACCACGAGATTTGCGCCGCTGCGGCCGCGTGTTGAAACACACGGCAACGACGACAAATCGTGATCAAAGCGCGGGGAAGTCCCGCGCCGCGGGACTGCCGCCTCTGCGACGCTGAGCGCGAGTCCTGCGGAGCAGGACTTCAGGCGGATTGCTCGTCAATCGCCTTCGTTGCCGTGGAATTCATTCCGCCGCGACAGCGGCGCAGAATGCGTGATGAATAATCCGGGTTCATTCCGCGGCGACAGCGGCGCAGCGTGCGTGATGAACAATCCGGGTGAGTTTCGTGGCAACAGCGCCACAGCGAGCAGCAGTGCGCCGTGGCCGGAGAAAGCGCGGGACTCGTGATACCGATTCCACATAAGCATATTGGGCAACGCCACCCTGGCTCAACCCCACGGTGCTCGTCAAAGTGCTCTGCGACTCGGCCGAGGCGTCGGGGAGCAGGGGGGCGCGCTCGCGCCGCCGAGCGTGTCCGGGATCGTGTCCTCACGGGGCTGCGCCACCGCGCGTAGGGTCTCGTCATGAGCTTCGCGAAGCGCCTCTGGATCATGGTCGACCTCGAGACCTCGGGGCCGGTGTACAGCCGTCACTCCCTCACCGAACTCGGCGCCGTCGTCGGCTCGCGCGAGCGAGGCGTCATCGACCGCTTCGAAGTCCTCCTCACGCCCGTTGGTGACGAGGTGCGCACCAGCCGCGCCTCCTACGACCGCGCGCTCCGGGAGGGCGTCGCCCCCGCCGTCGGGATGGGGCGCCTTCGCGACTGGGCGTCGCCGCATCTCGCCGCAGGGGCCACCTTCGTCGCGCGCCCTGCCGCCTTCGACTGGCCCTGGGTGGTCCACTACGCGTGGCAGCACCTCGGAGCGAACCCCTTCGGCTTCAAGGCCGTCTGCGCGTCGAGCTGGTTCGAAGCGCGGGGGCGACGCTTCGACGTGAAGCTCCCCCATGTGGCGGTACGCGACGCAGAGATCCAGCTCGAACACTTTCTCGCGAACGGCTGAAAACAAGCGCGCGGAGCGGGCCCGAGCGCGTCGCAGGCGTCCGTCGTGGGACTGCGTCGCGACGCTCGCAGTCCCCTCACACGATGAGCAGGTGCTCTGCGCACCACGTCCATGAAGTGCGCGGGCTGCAGCACCATGGCCACCGTGGCTTCGAGCGCCACCACGGCCGCGTTCGTGGGTCGGCGCAGCACGAGCGACACCTCGCCCACCGCGTCGCCAGGCCCGAGCACGGCCACCGCGAGCGTGCGCTCGG
>CANMAT010000570.1 GCA_947494865.1 Deltaproteobacteria bacterium | reverse complement strand
GGTCTGCCCAAACTGCTTGCGCTCGTTCATGTAGCGCATGGCGTAGTCGAAGGCGCCCTGCGCGGTGCCGAGCATCTGCGCGCCGATGCCGATGCGCCCCTCGTTGAGCGTCTCGATGGCGATCTTGTACCCTTTGCCCACCTCGCCCAGAACGTTCTCTTCGGGCACCTCGCAGTCGTCGAGAATGAGCTCGCAGGTGCTCGACGCGCGGATGCCCAGCTTGTCTTCCTTCTTGCCCACCGAGAAGCCCTTGTAGCCCCGCTCGACGAGAAAGGCCGTGATGCCCTTGTAGCCCTTGGACGGGTCTACGTTGGCGAACACGATGAAGAGGTTCGACTCGTTGGCGTTGGTGATCCACAGCTTGCGGCCGTTGAGCACGTAGCGGTCGCCCGTTTTCACCGCGCGCGACTGGAGCGCGAAGGCGTCGCTGCCCGAGGCGGGCTCGGAGAGCGCGTAGGAGCCCACCCACTCGCTCGTGAGCTTCGCGCAGTAGCGCGTCTTCTGGTCGTGGTTGGCCCATCGGAGAAGGGCGTTGGCGACGAGCGTGTTCTGCACGTCGACGAGCACCGACACGCTCGGGTCGACGGTGGCCAGCGCCTCGACGGCGAGCGCCGCGGTGAAGAACGACGCCCCGGGCCCGCCGTACTCCGGCGGCACCTCGACGCCCATCACGCCCAGGTCGAAGAGCTCGGGCAGGAGCGACTGCTCGAGCGCGCCCTTCTCGTCCATGTGCGACACGTGGGGCCCCACCCGATCGCGGGCGAAGCGCACCACCTGGTCGTAGAACATCCGTTCGTCGCTCGAGAGCTGCGTGAGACCTTGCGTCATGACAACCGTTCTCCGTGAGATTGCGTGGCTGTAGGGGCGCGAACACTGCCCGTGAAGACCCCGCACGGTCAACGGTGATACCGTCGCGCGCGATGAAGCTCCGCGCCCTGTGCCTCTCGCTCTCGCTCCTCGCCGCCTGCTCCGACCCCGCGCCCGCCTCCACGGCCGACGCGGGCGACGCAGACGTTTCGCGCGACGCCGCCGACGCGCCGGTCGACATCGCGCCCGCCGTCGACGCCGCGCCCGTCGTCGAGCCCGACGTGCCCGAGGCCACCGCGGCGCTCATTCGCGCGCGGCCGTACCAGAGCCGCGTCCCGTCGAGCTACGACGGCACGCGCGCGCTGCCCCTCGTGGTGGTGCTCCACGGCTACAGCGCCTCGGGGCTCGTGCAGGCCGCCTACTTCGGGTTCAACACCCTCTACGAGTCGCGCGGCTTCCTCCTCGCGTACCCCGACGGCACCATCGACCGCAACCGCCAGCGCTTCTGGAACGCCACCAACGCCTGCTGCGACTTCGGCGGCACGCGCGTCGACGACGTGGCGTACCTCACCGCGGTCATCGACGACATGGCCGCGCGCTACCGCGTCGACCCGCGGCGCGTGTACCTCGTGGGGCACTCCAACGGCGCGTTCATGTCGCACCGCATGGCCTGCGACCGCGCCCCGCGCATCGCCGCCATCGCCGCCCTCGCGGGCAGCCAGTGGAACGACCCCGCGCGCTGCGTCCCCGCCGAGCCCGTGTCGGTGCTCCAGATGCACGGCACCACGGACCCCACCATTCGCTTCGACGGCGGCAGCACCGCCGGCGGCGCGGCCGCGCAGTATCCGTCGGCGCGCGACTCGGTGGCCTCGTGGGCGCGCCTGAACCGCTGCGGCGACTTCGCCGAGACGGGCATGCGCTTCGATTTCGTGACCGACGTCGCGGGCGAAGAGACCCACAGCGGCCGCCACGCGGGCTGCATGGGCGGCGCCGCCGAGCTCTGGACCATGGACGGCGTGGGGCACGTTCCGGCGTTCTCGTCCGCCTGGGCGACGGCCGTGTACGACTGGCTCGAGGCGCACCCCAAGCCCGCGCGCTGATCCGCTGGCGCGTCGCGCGCCGTCTGCTAGAGCTTCGCCTCCATTTCTTCTGGAGGGATTCCCATGATCCGTAAGCTCGCATCGGTGCAGCGGGTGCTCGAGGTCGTGCCCATTGTCGGGGCCGACGCCATCGAGGCCGTTCGAATCAACGGCTGGCAGTGTGTGGTGAAGAAGGGTGCCTTTGCGGTCGGCGACCGCGGGGTGTTCTTCGAGATCGACGCCGTGCCGCCGGACCTGCCCGCGTACCGCTTTCTGTGGACGCCCAAAGCCGCCGCGCCCGCCGAGGGCACGCGCCCCGCGTCGTACCGCATTCGCACCATGACGCTGCGAAAGTGCCTGTCGCAAGGGCTCTTTCTCACGCTCGCGGAGGCGGGCGTGGAGGGCGCGGTGGACGACGGCGACGACCTCACGGAGCGCCTCGGCGTGGGCAAATACGAGCCCCCCATGCCGCACAAGGCGGGCGAGCTGCGCGGGCCCTTTCCGTCGCGCGTGCCCAAGACCGACGAGATGCGCGTGCAGTCGGCGCCCGCCGTGCTCGACGAGCTCCGCGGACTCCCCTACGTGATCACGCTCAAGTGCGACGGCACGAGCGCCACGTACCTCATCGACCCGTACGACGACACGTTTCACGCCTGCGGCCGCAACTGGTCCATGGCCGAAGGAGACAACGTGTACTGGGGCGTGGCGAAGCGCGACGGCCTCGAAGGCAAGCTCCGCGCGCTCGGCGGGCGCTACGTGATCCAGGGCGAGCTGTGCGGGCCCAGCATTCAGAAGAACCTGCTCGGGCTCGAGCGGGTGCAGCTCTTCGTGTTCAGCGCCTTCGACCTCACCGCGGGGCGCTTCCTCGACCATGTTGCCACGCACGCGCTGGCCCACGAGCTCGGCGTGCCCTCCGTGCCCACCGTCGAAGAGGGCGACAGCTTCGCCCACGATCAGGCCTCGCTCCTCGCGCTCGCCGAGGGGCACTATGCGGGCACGAAGAACCAGCGCGAGGGCATCGTGATCCGGTCGCGCGACGACGTGTTCAGCGCCACGCTCAACGGCCGCATGTCGTTCAAGGCCATTTCGAACAAGTACCTCCTCGACGAGCGCGACTGACGCGCGAGACACACCGACCCCCATGGACGACAAGAAGATCACTCGGGTGAGCCACGCGCTCTCGGCGCTCCTCCGGCACGGGGCGAACGAGGCGGGGCTCGCGATGGACGCGGCCGGGTGGGCCGCCATCGACGACGTGCTGCGCAAGGCGCGCATCGACCGCGCCACGCTCGACGCCGTGGTGCGCGAGAACAACAAATCGCGCCTCGAGGTGCGCGGCGAGCGCGTTCGCGCGTGCCAGGGGCACTCGCTGAAGAACATGCCGGTGACCCTCGACGCGCTCGAAGCGTCGTGGGAGGTCGACCCGCGCGACGAGCCCGTGTGGCACGGCACCGGCGTCGACGCGCTGGCCTCCATCGCGCGCGAGGGGTTGCTCCCCGGCGAGCGCACGCACGTTCACCTCGCGGGCGCCACCGACAGCAAGGTGGGCAAGCGCGCTGGCGTCGACGTGATGCTCGAGATCGACACCGGGCGCCTGCGCGCCGCGGGGCTCACGCTGTACCGCAGTTCGAACGGGGTGCTCCTCGTGCGGGCGGTGCCCCCCGGGTGCATCGGCGGCCTCGTGGCCGAGAGCCGCAAGGCGCGCGATCAGGAGCACGCGCTGCGGGCGCTCTTCGCGCATCTGGTGGGGTGAGTGTGCTAGGTGCGGTGCCCGCGATGACACTCGACGTGCGAGGCTGCGAGTTTCACCCCGTGGTCGTGCTCCCCGCGGGCTACGAGGTGTACGACTTCACGGGGGGCTACGACGCGCGGCGCGTGCTGCAAAACCCCTATGGCGTAGGGCGCTACGACGAGAAGCGCCGCGGGATGTACACCACCGCCCTCTTCGCCGGGGCGCGTGACGTACACGTGGGCGTCGACCTCGCGGGGCCCGTCGGCGAGCCCGTGCACGCCTTCTTCGACGGGG
>CANMAT010000569.1 GCA_947494865.1 Deltaproteobacteria bacterium | reverse complement strand
GGCGCGGCGGGGTCGCTGCTGCAGCCGAGGCTCGAGACACCCAGTACGAAGAGGGCCGCCGCGATGCCGCGGCCCGAGATGCGAGAGAGAACCATGCGAAGACTCCGAGAAGAGCGAGGGTCGGGGGCCTCGCTGCCGACCAGGCAACGCCGCACCACCCCAGGGAAGGTAGGGCGCTAACAGCACACGACGAGGCGTGTCAAGCCGTCGGCGAGGCCCGGCGCCAGTACGGCCGACGCAGGCGATGATGGCGGGTGCGTCGTCGCACGACGGCAACACGGTGGCCGCGGAGGGCGTCACCTCGGGGGCGCTCCAGGGCGCGCACGACGCGGTGCGCGAGCGCAGAGCGAAGCGCCATGGTGGACGCATCCGCGGCCATTCTTCCCCAGCGGATGGCCCTGCGGAGCGTGTCCGCGCGCCGTCGCGCGATGCCATCGCTGCGACGGTCGCGCGCTAGGGATCTGTAACGCCCCATTGGCGGGCCCGAACGGATCTGTAACGCCCCTCCGAGCTGGCTTCGCGATCGCGCAGCGCCCCCCGTGAGGTGCGCACCGATCTGTAACGCGCTCGCGAGGGCGCCGACCGATCGATGGGTCGCTGTGGGAGGTGTCGTACGATTCTGTAAGGGCGCACCGGGCGCCCCGACGGATCGGTACGCGCGCTGGCTACTTCGTGGGGGGATTGTTCTCGCCCGTGACGGGCGCGGGCTTCGCGACCTCGCGCTGTGCGAGCAGCGCCTCGAGGGAGCCCGCGAGGGCGGCGAGCTCCACGCGTCGGGCCGTCGCCTCGGGGGCGCGCTCGACGAGGACCCTGAGCGTCTCCCAGGCGGCGTTGCAGGCGGCGGCCGCGCGGCGCTGCGCCACGAGCACGCGCTGGCTGCGGGCGCGCGGGGCCTTGTCGTCGGCGCCGTAGCCCGACGCCTTCGCGAGCGCGGCGGTGGCCTTGTCGATCGCGGTGATGACGTGCCCGAGGCCGAGCGCCTCGACGTCGGCGGCGACGGGTTGCGCCTTCGCCACGGCCACCTGCTTGAGACCGAAGCGCACCTCCTTGTCGGGGTCGTAGTTGATCTGCGCGGTGCCCTGGTCGAGCAGCGCCGCGCGCACCCGCGCCGCCGCCTCGCGCACGGCCGCGGGCTGCTTCTTGCGCTCCTTGAGGGCGACCTCGAGGTCGAGCGTGCGCTGCTCTTCGTCTCACGCGTCATCGAAGACGGCGAGCGCGTCGGTGCCCGAGGCGAGCGCGGACACCAGCGCGTGCATCGCGCCGAGCAGCATCACCTTGTGGAACACCAGCACCGGCGCGTCTTCGATGGGCTTCTCTTTGCCCCCCTTGCGGGGCGCCCACTCCGCCGCGTCGACCGCCGCCCACGCCCCCGCGGTCAGCTCCTTCTCGAAGCTCACCAGCACGTCTACTGACAGACCTCTTCGGGCGTGGGCACCAGGGCGTCGCCGCGCGGCCCTGTGGCGACGCGCGAACGCGCCGACGAGCCGACGCCCACGACGCGCAGCCAGCACCCCAGCTCGAGGGCGTACACGCGGTCTTCGTTGCTCTTCTCGACGAGGTGCCAGCCGCGTCGGCATTTGCGCGAGGGCTTACGTGAAGAGCTTCGCGAACTCGCGGCCGAACTCGAGGGGCAGCGGGCGGTCGGCGGGGTTACGCGCGGTGCCCTCGCGCAAAAGCCGCGTGAGCGCGCCGGGGAAGGCCCGCACGCGGTCGGCGTCTTCGAAGGGGTCGCGCTGCATGTGGGAGAGGATGCGATCGCGCATCGACGACACCTCGTCGAAGAAGGTGCGCCCCGTGAGCACGTTGTAGACGGTGCCCGCGAGGGCGTACACGTCGGCGCGGCCGTCGAGCTCCATCGGGTCGAGCACCTGCTCGGGGGCGATGTAGCCCGGCGTGCCGGCCACGAAGCGGCCGACGGCCTCTTGCGACACGCGCATCGCGCGCACCATGCCGAAGTCGATGACCACGGTGGAGAGCGGCGGCGTGCGGGCCGGGTCGCGGTGCTTCGCGGGGTCGAAGGCCTCGCCGCCCTGCAGGGGGAGGCGGAGCCAGAGGTTGGCGGGCTTCACGTCGCGGTGCACGAGGCCCGCGGTGTGGAGCGCCGCGAGGCCCGCGCAGGTCTCGGGCACCACCTGGCGCAGCTCGAAGAGCGACATGAGCCGCGCGCCCGCGTACTGCTTGAGGTCGGCGCCGATGAGGTACTCGAGCACGAGGTACGGCGAGCCGTTGGAGACACCCCGGTCGATGATGTTCGCCACGTTCGGGTGGTAGAGCCCCGCGAGCGCGCGCGCCTCGTCGACGAACGACGCGAGGATGGCCGCGCGCTCCTTGTCGTTGGCGTCGGCGAGCGCGTCGGCCTTGGGCACCTTGAGCACAAAGAAGCGATCGGCGCCGGGCTTGCGCACGAGCCACACCGTGCCGACGCCGCCCTCGCCGAGGGGGCGCACGAGCTCGTAGCCCTCGATCACCTGCGGGCCCTGCTTCTTCTTCGCGGGCGGCGGCGGCGGCGTGCGGCGCACCGCGGAGGTCACCGCGGCCTCGACGAGCGCCGACGTCACGGGGCCCAGCGAGCCGAACCAGACGCCCAGGGACGAGAGGTCGCGCACGCGGATGGCGCGCGCCACGAGGGCGGCCACGCGCGGCGCGTTCTCCGAGGTGAAGCCCTCGTCGTCGGGGGCCGGGTGGAGCGCGCGCACCGGGTCTTCGAGGGCCGTGTGGAGCCGCTCGGCCGAGCGCGCGAGCGCGACGCACAGCGCCTCGAGGTTGGGCCGCGGGCCCGACGCGAGGGTAAACTGCGTGAGCGCGTCGGCGAAGCCCACGAGGGCGCGCGCGAGCTCGGTGTCGTCGGCGTAGAGGTCGCGCAGGGCCTCGGTGACCACGTCGCGCCACACGCCGTCGGCGGCCTTCGGGCGCGCCGAGTCGACGCGGGGCACGTCCGACGAGAGGGTCGTGCGCTGCGCCTCGACCCACACCGCCGCGCGGATGGTGTCGGCCAGCTCGCAGCAGCGCTCGAGGGCGCCCGCGGCGATCATCGGCAGCGCGCTCGCGAGCTGCAAGAGCATCGTGGGGCGGTCGATCACGAGGGCCCACCACGCGGCGAAGGGGCCGAGCCAGCGCAGGTCGTCGAGCTCGCCGAGGGCCGTGCCGCGCGTGGTGTCGACGAGGCGCCACAGGAGGGCGCTCATCGCGGCGCGCAGGGGCGCGGGCAGGTCGCGGCCGCCGTCGGCGAGGCCCTCGACCTTGCGGAGCCACAGGCACGTGTGGTGCGCCGTGGGGCCGCGGCCGGGGCCGAGGTTGGGCTCCTCGCCGCACGCGTCGAGCGAGTAGCTCCCGAGGCGGATGGCGAGCACCTCGAGGGCCACCTGCGTCTCGACGTCGCGGTCGCCCTCGCGGCGCCGGCGAGACACCTCGTCGAGGAGCGCCTCGGGGGCCTCGGCGATGACCTTCCAGGTCTCTTCGAGGTCGGGCTCGGGCACCGGCGAGCTCGACGGCGCCGTGGCCAGCAGGGGGCCCCACAGGCCCAGCGCGAGGGAGCGCGCGATGCCCTCCACGGCGTTGAGCCCGGCGGCCCGTCGCCGCGGCGACGCCTCGGTGAGGGCCACCCGGCGGGCCTCTTGAAAGGTCGCCGCGAGGGCGCCCGCGAAGCGCGCCGCGCGCGCGTCGGCCTCCTCGTCGTCGTATTGGGCCGCGAGGCGTACGAGGTTCTCGAGGCCCAGCTCGAGGTCGAGCGGGTCGCGCTCGGCGCCGTCGACGGGGTCGGTCACCGCGAGCACGTCGAGCCAGCGACGCCACTCGTCGAGCGACGACGTGTGGCTGCGCCGCGCGCGCTCGCGGAGCTGCTTGAGGGGAGCCTCGATGGTGCTCTGGTGCTGCCCCCGGCGCCACAGGGCCCCGAGGCCGCGGGCGAGCGCGCGCGC
>CANMAT010000568.1 GCA_947494865.1 Deltaproteobacteria bacterium | reverse complement strand
TGCGGCGCGCCCTGCTCGCCGCGGAGTTCTCGGCACTCGGCTGCGGCGACACGGTAGCTCCGCCCGTCACAGACGCCGCCACCGACGCGCAGCCCGACATCGTCACCCCGATGCCTCCGCCCGTCGACGTTCCCATCGACGCGCCCGACGCGCCCGCGCCCATGCCGCCGCCGCGCGACGCGGGGCCCGACATCATCACCCCGATGCCGCCCCCGATGCCCCCGCCGCCCGACGCGATGGTCACGCCGATGCCCCCGCCGCGCGACGCCGGGCTCGACGTCATCCCGCCGATGCCTCCGCCGATGCCGCCCCCGATGCCACCGCCGCCCGTCGACGCCGGCGAGGCGCCTGACGCACCGACGCCGATGCCGCCGCCGCGCGATGGCGCGATTCCGCCGATGCCGCCGCCTCCGCCCGACGGGGGCTTCTAACCTCGCAACATCACCGATGATTCGACATCGCCCCAACCAGGCAGGGCGCGTGAAGCGCCTCGCCCGCCGCACCGACCTCACGCTCTCCCACGCGTGGCGCATGTGGGCGGCGGAGAACCTCCTCGCGGGGATGCGCCCCGAAGAGGTCACGTCGGCCATCGTCGCGCAGGGCGTCGACCCCGAAGAGGCCGCGACGCAGATCGCCGCCATCACGGCCTCGCCCGCGTTCGCTGCGGGTCTGCGCTTCGCTGCGCAGGTGCGTCGGCTGGAGCTCGTCGCGCGGCTCCAGAGCGACCTCTCGCGCGCGGCCACCGAGGCCGAGACCGTAGAGCGCGTCGGGGCCCTCAGCGCCGACGAGTTCTTCACGCGGTACTACGCCACCAACACGCCCGTCGTGCTCACCGACGTTGTCACCCGCTGGAGGGCCCACGGCCTCTGGACGCCCGCGTACTTCAAAGAACACTTCGGCGACGTCGAGGTGCTCGCCGCCTTCGGGCGCGAGGGCGACCCCGACTACGACATGAACACCCCCGCGCACAGCCGCCCCGTGCGCCTCGGAGACTTCGTCGACGCCGTGCTCGCCGCGGGCGAATCGAACGACCTCTACCTCGTGGCCAACAACCGCAACATGGACCGCCCCGCGCTCCAGCGGCTCTACGACGACGTCACCGTCGACGCGCGCGTGCTCGACCCCGCGCGCTACCGCGGCAGCGTCGCCCTCTGGATCGGCCCCGGTGGCACCGTGACCCCGATGCACCACGACACGTCGAACATTCTCTTCGCGCAGGTGTACGGAGAGAAGCGCTTCAAGCTCGTGGCCCCGTGGGAGACGTCGCTCTTTCACACCCTGCGCGGCGTGTACAACCGCATCGACCCCGAGCGCGATGAGGGCGCGACGGCCCTCGTAAAAACCGTGACCCTCGCGCCAGGAGAGATGCTCTTCATCCCTGTGGGGTGGTGGCACCATGTGCGGGCGCTCTCGCTGAGCATCAACCTCGCGTTCACGAACTTCACGCGCGCCAACGCCTTCGACTGGTTTCGCCCCGCCGAGGCGGGCCGCGCGACGCGATAGCTGCGCGTTGCGTGACACGGCGGGCGCGCGAGACCATTCTCTCGCGCCGCAATGATCCCGCGCTACACCCCGAGAGAGTTCGCCGCGCTCTGGTCCGCCGAGCGCCGCTACGAGACCTGGCTCCGCGTAGAGCTCGCCGCGTGCGAGTCGATGGAGGAAGAAGGGCTCGTGCCCGAGGGCACCGCGGCGAAGATCCGCGCGCAGGCGATCGCGCTCGACCCCGCGCGCATCGAGGCCATCGAGGCCGAGACGCGCCACGACGTGATCGCGTTTCTCACCCACGTCGAAGAGCTGGCGGGAGAGCCCGCGCGCTGGCTCCACCGCGGCATGACCTCGAGCGACGTGCTCGACACCTCGCTGGCCATTCTGCTCCGCGACGCCACCGACCTGTGCCTCACGCGCCTCGACGCCCTCGTGGTCGCGTTTCGCAAGCGCATCGAGCAGCACCGCGGCACGCCCGTGATCGGCCGCTCGCACGGCATTCACGCCGAGCCCACCACCTTCGGCGTGACCCTCGCGGGCCACCTCGCCGAGCTCGGCCGCTGCCGCGCGCGCCTCGTGGCAGCCCGCGACGAGATCGCCGTCGGCACCCTCTCGGGCGCCGTGGGCACCTTCGCGCACCTCACGCCCGCGTTCGAAGCGCGCGCGCTCGGGGCGCTCGCGCTGCGCGCCGAGCCCGTGCCGACGCAGGTGGTCCCGCGCGACCGCCACGCCGCGTACTTCTCGCACCTCGCGGTCGTGGCAGGGGCCGTCGAGCGCTTCGCCATTCAGGTGAGGCACTGGCAGCGCACCGAGGTGCTCGAGGCCGAGGAGCCCTTCACCGTAGGGCAAAAGGGCTCGAGCGCGATGCCCCACAAGCGCAACCCCATTCTCTCCGAGAACCTCTGCGGCCTCGCCCGCATGGTGCGCGCCTACGCGTCGGCCTCGCTCGAGAACACCGCCCTGTGGCACGAGCGCGACATCTCGCACTCGTCGGCCGAGCGCATGATCGCCCCCGACGCCACCACCACGCTGGGCTTCATGCTCGAGCGCGCCGCGCGCCTCGTCGACGGCCTCGTGGTGTACCCGCACCGCATGCGCGAGAACCTCGAGCGCACCAACGGGTTGTGGGCGAGCGAGGCCGTGCTCCTCGCGCTCGTGGGCAAGGGCCTCGGGCGCCAGGAGGCCTACGTGCTCGTGCAGCGCAACGCCATGCGCGCGTGGCGCGCCGAGGGGACGTTCCTCGCGCTCCTCGGCGCCGACGCCGACATCGGCGCGCGGCTCACGGCGACCGAGCTCGCGGCGTGCTTCGACCTCGAGCACGCGCTGCGCCACGCCGACGCCCTCATCGACCGCGCGCTCGCGAGCGTTGCCACGCGCGACGAACGAGCGTAGACACCTCAAGCGACCCAACGGGGAACTGAGCACCCATCGTGATCGACGAAGCCACCCTCCGCGCGGCCCTCGCGCACCCGCTCGACGCGGCCGACCTCGCGCTCCCGGGCGTGCGCTACGAGGGCAAGGTGCGCGACAACTACACCCTCGCCGACGGCAGGCGCGTGCTCGTCACCACCGACCGCATTTCGGCCTTCGACCGCGTGATCGGCACGCTGCCGCTCAAGGGTCAGGTGCTCTCCGAGCTCGCGGTGTTCTGGTTCGAGCGCACGCGCCACCTCGCGCCCAACCACCTCATCGCCGCGCCCGACCCCAACGTGATGATCGCTCACGAGTGCGCTCCCCTCCCCGTCGAGGTGGTGGTGCGCGCGTACCTCACGGGCGTCACGAGCACCTCGGTGTGGACGGCGTACTCCCGCGGCGACCGCGTGTTCTGCGGCCACGCGCTGCCCGACGGCCTGCGCAAGAACGACCCGCTCCCCGTCGCCATCGTGACGCCGAGCACCAAGGCCGCGAAGGGCGGTCACGACGTGTCCATCTCGGCCGACGAGCTCGTCGCGTCGGGCGTGATCTCGCGCGCCGACCTCGACGCCGTGAGCGCCATGGCCCTCGCGCTCTTCGCCGACGGCGTGAGCCACTGCGCGGCC
Organism: Deltaproteobacteria bacterium; assembly: GCA_947494865.1. GTDB lineage: Bacteria > Myxococcota_A > Polyangia > Polyangiales > CAISKJ01. Next base: position 393 of record CANMAT010000568.1, on the reverse strand, counting down.
AACGGGCTCATGCTCGTAGACACCAAGTACGAGTTCGGGCGCCTGCCCGCGAGCCAGGGCGGCGGCCTCGTCGTGATGGACGAGATGCACACGCCCGACTCGTCGCGCTTCTGGTTCGCCGCGAGCTACGCCGAGCGCCACGCGCGCGGCGAAGAGCCCGAGAGCTTCGACAAGGAGTACGTGCGCCGCTGGCTCGCCGCGCAGGGCTTCACCGGCGACGGCCCCGTGCCCGCGATGCCCGACGGCGTGCGCGTCGAGGCCGCGCGGCGCTACGTCGAAGCCTTCGAGCGCATCACGGGGCGCCCCTTCGTGGCCGACCTGCGCGCGCCCCTCCCCCGAATTCGTGCGGCTCTCCAGAGCATCACCCGAAACCTGTGAGGCAGTGATCGATGC
>CANMAT010000567.1 GCA_947494865.1 Deltaproteobacteria bacterium | reverse complement strand
TGCATCGGCCTGGGCGCCATCTCGGGCGGCCGCTTCAACGAGTGCACCAGCAACTGGCAGACGGCCGACACGGCGATGCCGCCGGTCCCCTTCGGTCGCCTCGAGGCCGTGATCACCGCCGCGGCCGCGCGCACGGTGCGCGTCGAGTCGCTGATGACCACGCTCTGCAACCTCCTCGCGGGCTCGAACTGCGAGACCACGCCGCAAGCGATGTGGACGCGCCAGCCCGACGCGATGGTGAATGGCGAGCCCGGCTACAACCTCGTGACCGAGTTCTCGGCCATCTCGGCGCGCATTCAGTAGTTCCTTCGGCCCCGCACGATCGGCCGCGGAGTGTGCGCTCCGCGGCCGCGATCGCCCCCCGGGCGCCCCCTCCGAAGGTCAGAGAAAATAGTCGGGCCAGAGATCCGCGCTCGGGTCGATCTGGTACCCCGCGAAGTCCGTGATCCCTTCGGCGCGCAGCACCTCTTCGTCGATGAAGAAGTTCCCCGTGCACGCCCGCGAAGAGCGAGTGAGCACCGCATAGGCCGCGTCGGCCATGATGTCGGGCTTGCGGCTGTGGCGCACGGTCTCGTCGCCGCCGAGGAGGTTCTGCACGGCGGCCGTGTCGATGACCGTCTTGGGCCACAGGGCGTTCACGGCCACGCCGCGGTCGCGAAACTCTTCGGCCATGCCGAGCACGCAGAGGCTCATGCCGTACTTGGCCATGGTGTAGGCCACGTGGGGCGCGAACCACTTCGGGTCGAAGTTGAGCGGCGGCGAGATGTTGAGCACGTGGGGGTTCGACGCCGCGAGCAGGTGCGGGAGGCACGCCTGCGTGGTCGCGAAGGTGCCGCGCGTGTTGATCTGGTGCATGAGGTCGAAGCGCTTCATGGGCGTGTCGAGGGTGCCCGTGAGGCTGATGGCGCTGGCGTTGTTGATCACGACGTCGATGCCGCCGAAGGTGGCCACGGCCTGCGCGACGGCGGCGTGGAGCTGCTCGTCGCTGCGGATGTCGACCACGCAGGGGAGGGCCTTGCCGCCCGCCGCGACGATCTCTTCGGCGGCCGAGTAGATGGTGCCCGCGAGCTTGGGGTTGGGCTCGGCGGTCTTCGCGGCGATCACGATGTTGGCGCCGTCGCGCGCGGCGCGGAGCGCGATCGCCTTGCCGATGCCGCGGCTCGCGCCCGTGATGAACAGGGTCTTGTTGCGCAGTGTCATTGCGTACCAGGGGGTGGGTGAGAGAAGTACCTTGCTGCGCGAGGGTTTCGCGCGCCCGAAGGCCGCGCCGAGTGTCGCAGATTTCTCCGCCGCATTGCGGTGAGAACAAGCTCGTCGGTAGGATGTCGGACGCGCTCTCATGGCACACACGAAGACGGGGTTGCGGGCGCTCGCGGTGGTCTGTCTCGCGGCGCTCGCGGCGCGCGCGCAGGAGGCGCCCGCGGGCCTGACGGTGCGCTTCGAAACGCCTCCGGGGGGCGTGGTCGACGGTGACCTCGTGGTGCGCCTCGAGGCGACCGTGTCGGACCCGCGCGTTCGCACCGCGCTGCTCGCGGTGAACGGCGTGAGCTACGAGGTTCCCGTCGAGCAGGGGCGCATCGCGCAGAACGTGGTGGCCGTGCCCGGCAACAACCGCGTGCTCGTGTCGGTGGCGCGCGACGGGGCGGTGGCCCGCGACGCGTCCACGTTCTTTCTGCGTGGGCCGCGCGTCGATATGATGGTGGTGCTCGGGTGGGCCTCGCGCGGCGAGATCATCGACCTGTGGACCCGCGAGCCCTCGGGCGAGACCTGCAAGTGGGACCACCGCGAGACGCGTGCCGGCGGCAGGCTCCTCGACTTCTCGCAGGACGCCATCGGCTTCGGCTCGCAGGCCTACGTGCTCCCCTCGGTGACGGCCGGGCGCTACCGCGTGAAGATCCACTACTGGTCGGCCGCGTCGGCCGAAGACAATGAGGGCAACGACCTCTGGGGCACGGCGATCGAGCGCCTCGACGCCCTCGACGCCTCGCTCGTCGACGCGGTCGATCCGGGCCGCGAGGCCCTGCTGCGAGAGCGCGCCGACGTGACCCGGCGCCTCGACCGCTGGGCGCGCCCGCAGGCGCCGCAGACGCCCGTGCACGCCGAGGTGGTGCTCTTCGCCAACACCGCGCACGAGCGTCGGTGGCGCTTCGATCGCACGCCGCAGCGCACGGGGCAGCTCGAGACGCTGGGCGAGGTCGAGGTGACGGCCGAGATGATCCGCGCCGCCCGCGAGGCCGCCCGATGAAGCGCGCCCACCTCACGCTCGCCGTCGCGCTCGCGCTCGCTCCGCACGCGGTGGGCGCCGACCCGGAGGTCTCCTCGCTGCCCTTCGAACTCGACCCGCGGCCCTTTCTGCTCGTCGACGCGCCGCAGCGGTACGCGCCCGGCGAGCCCGCGTTCGTGCGGGTGCAGAAGGCTCACGGCGGCCCGGTGCAGGTCGGGGTTTTTCGCCTGCGCGCCCTCGCATCGTTCGTAGCCGAACGATCGGGTCGCCAGGGCGTCTCGATCGCCGAGGGGGCGGTCGGCGCGGAGGCCGAGGCCCTGCTCGTGCGCGACGGCGCGCTGCCCCGTCGCGGCGGGCTCGTCGACCTCGTGGCGCTCCAGCGCGTGGTGCTGCGCGTGCGGCCGCCCGTGCGGCGCGCGCGCGGCGACGAGACGGCGGTGTACGACTCGAACGAGTCCGACGAGGGCGCGGCGGAGACGTGGGGCGTCGACGCGGGCGACTGGGCCGACGAGCGCGTTCCGCTCGGGGGACTCGCGGCGGGCGTGTACCTGGTGCGAGCGCACGCGGGGGGATGGGCCGCGACGTCGCTCGTTTCGGTGTCGTCGCTCACGGTGCTCGCCCGCCGCGGAGACGCGCGCGACGTGGTGTCGGTGGTCAACGCCGAGGGCGCGCCGCAGGGGGGCGTCACGGTGCAGCGCTTCGTCGCGGGGCGCCCCGGCGTGCTCGCGCGCACCGACGCGCAGGGGACGGTGTCGTTCGCCGCCGTCGACGCCCAGGAGGCGCGCTACGTGGCCGTGCGCGGCGACGACGTGGCGTGGGCCGACGTGACGCATGTGCGCGCCGAGCCCTGCGACGTGCGGGTGTACGTCGGCGTAGGGCGTCCCGCGTTTCGCCCCGGCGAGACGGTGAACGTGCGGGGTCACGCGCGCGGCTGCGTCGACGGGCGCGAGGCGCCGCTGCGCGACGAGCCCGTGGAGCTTCGCGTCGACGAGGCCGCGGAGCGCGTGACGGCGCGCACCGACGGCGACGGCAACTTCGTGGCCGAGGTCGCCGCGGGGGCCGAGGTCTTCGCGCGCGTGCGCGGCCGCGATCACCGCCGCACGCTGCACCTCGACACGCGCCCGCTGCCGCGCCGCGCGCTGCGCGTGCGCTTCGATCGAACGTGGGCGGCCGCGGGCGAGCGCGTCACGGCCACGGCCAGCGACGACGCCGGCGGATGGCCCGACGAGGCGACGGTGACGTTTCACACGCCCGGCGGCGAGGGCCGAGAGCGCGTGGGGCCGGGCCGCGCGGCGAGCTTCACGTTCACCATGCCCGCGACCGACGAGGCGCTCGCGCGCGTGAACGTGAGCGCCGAGCTGAGCGCGGGCGGCGCGACCACCTACGCCGCGGGAGAGCTCTGGACGGGCGCGTGGCGCGACCTCCTCGAGCTCACGACCGAGGCGACGCGCGGTGAGCCCGAGCGCGACGTGGCCGTGAGCCTCGCAGTGAAGGACCTCGGCGGCGTCGCGCGCGAGGGCGCCGTCGCGGTGCGCGTGTTCGGCAGCGACGGCAACCGCCCCGTCGGGGCCGCGCGGTGGACGCAGACATTCTCTGTCACTCCTGCGTCGACGGGTCAGCGGGTGCGGCTCGCGGGGGCGGGGCCGTGGTGGATCGAGGCCGCGCCCGCGGGCGACGTGCGCGCTTCGAAGGCC
>CANMAT010000566.1 GCA_947494865.1 Deltaproteobacteria bacterium | reverse complement strand
GGCAGGGCGCCCTGCGCGTGTGCGACACCGTGCGCTCGGTGAAGCACTTCGCGCGCGTCGAAGAGGCCGCCACCGCGCGCGTCGAGGTGCGCGAGCCCCTCGAGGAGGCCCTGCGCATGACGGGCGTCGAGCTGCGCGACCGCGCGCGGGTGCGCGTCGAGTACGGCGCCACGCCCGCGGTGATGGCCGACCCCGCGCGGCTGCAGCAGGTGTTCGTCAACCTCCTCCTCAACGCCTCGCAGGCCGTCGCCGAGGGCGCGACGGCGCGCAGCGAGGTGAGCGTTCGCACGAGCACCGACGCGCGGGGCCACGCGGTGGTCGAGGTGCGCGACACGGGCCGCGGCATCGCCCCGGCCGACCTGCCGCGCGTGTTCGAACCGTTCTTTACGACGCGCCCCGTGGGCGGCGGCGCGGGGCTCGGGCTCGCGGTCTGCCACGGCGTCGTGGCCGCCCTCGGCGGAGAGATCACCGTCGAGAGCGAGCTCGGCCGCGGGGCCGTCGCGCGCGTGACGCTCCCGCCGGCGCCCGCGGCGGAGGCCCCGCCGGCGCCCGGTGTTCCCGCGAGCGAGCCCGCGCGCCGCGGCCGCGTGCTGGTCATCGACGACGAAGACGCCGTCGCGCGCTCGATCGCCCGCATGCTGCGCGCGGCGCACGACGTGGTCGTCGAGACCGACCCGCGCGACGCCCTCGCGCGCATCGACGCGGGCGAGCCCTTCGACCTCGTGCTCTGCGACCTGATGATGCCCGCGATGAGCGGCATCGAGCTGTTCGAAGCCCTCGCGGCCGCGCACCCCTCCGTGGCCGCGCGCGTGGTGTTCATCACGGGCGGCGCCGTCTCGCAGCGCGCCAGGGAGTTTCTCGCCCGCCAGGCGCGGCCCCACCTCGCCAAGCCCTTCAGCGCCGAGAGCCTGCGCCGCGTGGCCGCCGACGCCGTGCGCGAGCCTACCGAACGGTGATCGCCTCGGAGACGTTCGCCCAGCTCCCCTGCGGCACCGCGTCGGTGGGGCGGAGGAGGAGGTACCCGCCCACGACGAGCCCCGCAGCGACGGCGCTCGCGCCCGCCCAGAACCACCACCGCGCCGTGATCGCGGGCGCGCGGTTGGGCGCGATCGAGACCGTCACGCGCGCGCCGGGGGCGAGCTCGACGACGCGCTCCTGCGCGTGGCCGTCGTCCCAGGTGACCACGATGGCGTGACGCCCCGACGCCGTCGCCATCGCGTGGCGCCCGCGCCCGACGGGCACGCCGTCGACGCGGATCGACGTCGTCGCCTGCGGCGTCTCGATCACCAGCGTGGCGGGCATGGGGCGCGCGCTCGCGTCGAGGGCCACCTCGGAGGCCTCGCCCACGCCCACGCGCCGGTCTTCGCGCACGGGCTCGTATCCCATGCGACGCACCTCGAAGCGATGGGCCCCGGGGTCGAGCGTGAGCTCGCGGGTCACGTCTCCGACGTCGACGCGGTCGCCGTCGACGAGCACCTCCGTGGGCTCTCCCGTGACGCGCAGCGTGACACGCGCCAGCGCCCGACGGCACTCGGCGAGCACGCCGCGGGCCTCGGCCTCTTGCGCCGCGTCGCGCCCCGTGGCCACCAGCCGCTCGAGGGTCGCGATGGCCCGGAGGTAGCGCCCGAGGCCGCGGTACGACGCCGCGAGGGCCGCCAGCGCGGCAGGGTGCTCGCGCAGCGACAGCGAGCGCTCGAGCAGCGGCGACGCCTCGGCGAAGCGCTGCTCGTTGAGGAGCGCGAGCGCCTGCGCGAAGAGCCTCCGCGCCTCCTCGTCGGCGGGTCGCGCCGCGGGGGCTTCGGGCGCGCCGGCGTCTTGTGCGGCCGCGGACGCGCCGCGGCAGAGCGCGGCGAGCAGGGTGATCGAGGCGAGCGCCACACGGCGAGCAATCATGGCTTGTACCGGGGAATGGTGATGCCGCCGATGCGCGTCGGCGCAGGCGCGGCGGGTTCGCTCGGGCTCGCGGTCGCGGCCGCGTCGGCGCCGTGATCGCGGCGGTGCGCGCGGCGGCTGTGACCCCGCGCGGGCTCCGCCTCGGCGACGGGGCCCGCGTCGGTCGGCGGGCCGCCGTCGGGCGCTGCGACGGAGGCGTCGGGTCGCTCGACGGGGCGCGGCGCCGCCGCGTCGGGCACGGCCGTCGACGCGGGCCGCGGAGGCGCCGCGACGGACGCCGTCGGCGCGCGCGACGTCACCCCGAGCGCGACCGCGGCGACCGCCGCGCCCACCACGGCCGCAACGATCACAGCGCGGCGGCGCGAGGGCGCGCGCACCGTTGCGGCGACGGCTGCGGGCGGCGTGAGGGGCGTCGCGGCGGGCGCCTCGTCGAGGTCGAGGGTGCCGGTGCGCGGCGTCGGGCGCGCGGGCGCGGTCGGAGCGGGCGTGTCGGGAGAGGTCGCGCGCAGCCCCGAGGCGTCGCCCAGGCGGTTGCGGAGGGTGCTGCTGATCTTGAGAACGCCGCCGCCGAGGCGCTCGGGCACGCGCGCGAGGGCCTCGGCCATGGTGGGCGCGTCGGGCCAGCGCGCGTCGAGGTCTTTGCGCATCGCGCGGTCGACGAGCTCGATGAGGGCCTTCGAGAGGTCGGGGCGGCGCTTGGCCAGCGAGGGCGCCTCGCCCACGATGATGCGCACCATGATCACGTTGGCGTTGGCGCCGTCGAAGGGCGCCTCGCCGGCGAGCGCGTGATAGAGCAGCGCCCCCACGGCCCACAGGTCGGCGCGCGGGTCGACGGGCTTACCCTGCGCCTGCTCGGGCGACATGTAGTGCGGCGTGCCCATCACGGCGTTGCCCACGGTGATGCCGCGCGCGACGTTCTTCGCGATGCCGAAGTCGAGGAGCTTCACCCGGCGCGACCCGTCGGGGTTGCGCGTGAGGTACACGTTGGCGGGCTTGATGTCTCGGTGCACGAAGCCCCGCGCGTGCGCCGCGCCGAGGGCCGCGAGCAGCTGCGACACCGCGTCGAGCAGCGCGCGCACGTCGAGGTTGCCGCGCTCGACGGCCGCCTCGAGGTCTTCGCCGTCGAGGTACTCGAGCACCACGTACACGCCCACCGAGGGGTCTTCGCCCGCGTCGAGCACCTCGACGATGTTGGGGTGCCCGATCGACGACGGGGCCTGCGCCTCGAGCAGAAAGCGCTCGATGGCCTCGTGCTCCGACGCATAGTCGGGCCCGAGCACCTTGAGCGCCACGCGGCGGCCCGTGTAGGCGTGCACGGCTTCGTACACGGCCCCCATGCCGCCGATGCCGAGCACCCGCTGGAGCTTGTATTTGCCCGCGACGGTGTCGCCGACGAGATTCATCGCGTGGCTTACGCGGTCCATTGGGTGCGTGGGCGCCTCTCCGCTACTCTACCGCTCAGTTCACAAGGGCGGGAAGGCGACGTCAACGGGCTGCGCCGCGAAGGCCGCGCCGTCACCGAGCTCGCCCCACACGTTGCTGCCCCAGCACTGCACGGCGCCGGCGACGGTCACCGCGCAGGTCATGCCCGTGGGCTGGTCTGCGCCCGAGGCCGCGCCCCCGCCCGCGGCGATGGCCGTCGCCTCGGCGTCCCCCGCGAGCATCACGGCCGTCGGCGACGCGATCGGAATCGCGCCCGGCGCAGCGCCCACCTGCGCCAGGCGGTTGTCGCCCCAGCACGACACCCTGCCCGAGCGCGCGACCACGCCCGTCAGGGCGCATGTATGCGCGAAGCCGCCGGCCACTGCGAGCGGACTTACGATCGAGGGCACGGCCATCGGACCCGCCGGGGCGGCGCTCACCGCACCGATCCCGAGCTGCCCGCTGCCGTTGGAGCCCCAGCAGCTCAAGCCCGCGCCCCACGCGCAGTGGTGGCCGAAGCCGCCGAGCACGCCCGACGCGCTCGCAGCGAGCGTCACGAGCCCGGGCGTCGCGCGCGCGGCGCCCGCGACGCCGCCGCCGAGCTG
>CANMAT010000565.1 GCA_947494865.1 Deltaproteobacteria bacterium | reverse complement strand
CCTCTCGTCGCTGGGCACCAACCTCCTCAACGTGGTGCCGGGCCGCACCGAGACGCGCGGTGGCTTCGGCCCGCCGCCCGCGTCGGGCATCGCGCGCCCGCTCACCATGGACGACGTGCGCGCCATCGAGCGCCAGGCCACGCTCATCCGCGGCGTCTCGCCGGTGGTCACGGGCGGCGGCACGGTGCGCTTTCGCACCCGCCAGCGCGACACCATGGTGCTCGGCGTGGGGCCGCAGTTCAGCGACCTGCGCAACATGCACGTCGACCTCGGGGAGTTCGTGCGCGACGAGGACCTCCAGGCGCGGCGCCGCGTGGCCATCCTCGGGCGCCGCGTGGTGCGCGAGCTCTTCGGCGACGAGATCGCGCTGGGGCAGCCCATTCGCATCGCGGGCGGGCGCTACCGCGTCGTAGGTATCATGGAGGAGAAGGGCCGCTCGCTCGGCTTCGACCTCGACGACCTGGTGTTCATCCCCGCTACCACGGCGATGGATCAGTTCGGCCAGACGCACCTCTCGCAGCTTCTCACCGCGGCGCGTTCGAAAGACGACACCGCGAGCGCCACCGAAGAGATCGAAGACATTCTCGCGCGGCGCCGCAACGGCGAGCGGGTGTTCACCATTCAGAGCCAGGACGACCTGCTCAAGACCTTCGGCGCCCTCACCGCCGCGATGACCATGATGCTCCTCGCCATCGCGTCGGTGTCGCTCGTCGTGGGCGGCATCGGCATCATGAACATCATGCTGGTGAGCGTGCGCGAGCGCACCCGCGAGATCGGCGTGCGGCGCGCCGTGGGGGCCACGCGGGGCGACGTGCTCTGGCAGTTTCTGCTCGAGGCCGTGGTGATCTCGACCATCGGCGGCGCCATCGGGCTCGGCCTCGGCGCGGCCATCGTCGCGGTGGTGACGAAGTACGCGCCCGATGTTCCCTTGCGCCTCTCGGGCTGGATCGCCGCGGTGGCCTTCGGCTCGTCGTTCGTGGTGGGCGTGGTGTCGGGCGTCGTGCCCGCGCGCCGCGCCGCCGCGCTCGACCCCGTCGACGCGCTCCGCTACGAGTAGCGCCGCGCGCGTGAATGCCCCGCGCGGTGCGTCGCATCGTACGGCGCAGCTCCCGACGGTTCGGCGCCGCGCACCGCCGCGCGCGCCCGTCGCGGGGGCGGTGAGGGCACCCGATGCTTCGATCGATCCGCCGCGCGGCTGCGCTCTTCGCGCTCGCGCTCGCCTCGGGCTGCTACACCGGCACCGTGGCCTACGTGGTTCCGCACGCCGCGGTGCGCAGCGACCCCGCGCGCCTCCTCGCGGTGGTGCAAGAGACCGCGAGCGCGCAGGGCCTCCGCGTGGTGCGCGTGGTGCCCGACCGCGGCCTCGTGGTGGCCCTCCGCAGCCTCGACGACACCGGCGCCCTCATGACCCGCGAGCGCTGGAGCATCTCGGTGCGCGCCGACGACGTGGCCGTCGAGATGCACCCCGAGAGCAAGGCCGAGGGCGAGGCCGCGTGGGCGCGCGACAGCCTCGTGTGCGACTGCTACCACTACGCCCGCGAGCGCGCGCTGCTGCAGGCCATCCGCGCCCGGCTGCGCCGCGCGGCGCGGTAGTTCACCTTCGCCGAACCCTCCGCCGCGGGTGTACGTCGTAGCGCGCCTCATGCGAACCCGATGGTGCCTCGCAGTCCTCGCGCTCACGGCCTCCGCCGCCGCGCAGCGCGCCCCCGACGCCGACGGCGACGACGACCCCGCCGACACCGGCGCGGGCTCGCTCCCCGCGCGGGCGCGCTTCGAACGCGTGGGCCGTCCGCGCGGCGCGATGCGTCGCGTGTGCGACCTCACGGCCCACGGCGACGCGCTGTATTTCGTCGAGGCCTTCACGCCCCTGGGCTCCGACGGCGCGCGCGTGTTTCGCTATGCGCCGGGGCCCACGGCGTTCGCTACCGCGTTCGACTGGAACCGCCCCGGCGAGCCCACCAACGGCGGCGGCGGGGGTCAGGGTTTTCTCCGCGTGCACCGCGCCGATGGACGCCTCGTGGTGCCCGACGCCGACCCTCCCTACGGCGGCTTCGGCGTCGTCGACGGGGGCACCGAGGGGTACGTGTTCGTCTCCGACCGCGCGGGCAACTTCGCGCCGCCGCGCATGCCGCGGCACCGGCTCCCGGGGGCGCTCGACCTCGCGCGCGATCGGCCCGGCGCCGCGGTGCTCCCCCGCGCCTACCACGTGCTCGACGCCATTCGCTGGCGCGGCCTCTGGATCGCCTCCACCGGCAGCGTTCCGCCGAGGGAGCGCGCCTGGTACGGGTCGTCGCCGGGGGCGCTCCACGTGGCCAACGACTCGGGCTCGCGGTGGACGTACGCCCTCGGATACCCCGAGCGCGCCCTCGGCGACGCGTGGCGGCTCACGTACATGGTTCGCTTTCGGGGGCGCCTCTACGCGGGCATTCAAGACTACTACGGCCGCGAGCCCAACGACCTCGTGGTGCTCGACGCGCCCGCCGCCGTCGCCGCGGTGCGCCCCACCGACCTCCGCGCGGTGCGCGTCACGGCGCAGGGCGGCGCCCACACGCTGCGGTGGTACGCCGACCGCGGCACCCTCTACTGGATCACCCTCGAGCGCGACGGGCGCACGCACCTGCGCGCCACCGACGACGGCGACGCCTGGCGCGAGGTCGCTCTGCCCCCCGAGGCGGGCGATGTGACCGACCTCACGCGCTGGCGCGACGGCCTCGTGGCCCTCACGGCGCGGGGCCTATGGCGCCTCGACGGAGCTGCTGTGACGCCCATCGCCGAGGCCCCGACGGTCACGGCGACGGTGCGCGGGCGCGCTGCGGCGGTGAGTCACTTCCGGGTCGATGATGTGTTCTGCGCGGCGCCGCTGGCGGTGTACCGCGGCGAGCTCTACGCGGGCTCGCAGCGCGACGGGTCGCTGTGGCGCGTGGTGGGCGAGTAGTCAGGCCTCGCTGTCGGGCTCGACGAACTGCCACTTCACGTCGGGCATCTTCGCGCGCACGCGCTGCTCGAAGCCGTTGATCACGTCGACCACCTCGACGCATGGGATGGCGTCGTCGATGCGGAGCTTCACCGCGAGCATCACCTCGCCGGGGCCCTGCTGCACGGTGATCATTCGGAGCACCGCGCGGATGCGCGGATCGCCCTTCGCGGCGGCGTGCACGGCGGCGTCGACCTCGGGGTCGGCGCGCTCGCCGAGCAGCAGCGATTTGACCTTGCGCGCGAGGAACCACGCCACCCACACGAGCACGGCGCCCACGAGGATGCTCCCGACGCCGTCGAAGCGGGGGTTCACGTACACCGCGAGCGTCATCGAGGTGAAGGCCAGCGCGAGGCCCACCACGGCGGCGAAGTTCTCCCCCGTGCACACGACGAGCTCGGCGTCTTTGGTGACGTCGAGGTAGGCCATGAAGCCCAGGGCGCCGCGCTTGGCGTTGATGGCTTGCACGCACTGCCGCAGCGAGAGCGCCTCGAGCACGAGCGAGAACCCGAGGATCACCATCGCGAGGGAGATGTGGTGCACGGGCTCGGGGGTGATCACCTTCTCGACCCCTTCGCCGATCGAGAACACCCCGCCGCCGAAGAAGAGCATCAGCGCCACGATGAACGACCAGAAGTAGCTCGCGCGCCCCGTGCCCAGCGGGTGCCGCTCCGAGGGGCCCACCGCAGACTGGCGGATGCCGATGAGCAGGAGAACCTGGTTGAAGCAGTCGGCGAAGGTGTGAATCGCCTCGGCGAGCATCGAGCCCGAGTGGGTGAACACCGCCGCGGCGCTCTTGGCCACGGCGATGGCGAGGTTGGCGGCGAGCGATGTGAGAACGACCTTCGTAGAGTGGCCTTCAGACATAGGGGCCGCGGAGCATAACGACCGCGGCGGGGCTGAGGGAAGCGCCCTCTGCGGGCGAGTCAGCGACGCCGCGCGGCGGG
>CANMAT010000564.1 GCA_947494865.1 Deltaproteobacteria bacterium | reverse complement strand
CCGCGCGCCACGACGTGAAGAACGGCGTACGCGCCGCGCGCCGCCCCGCACCCGCAGCGCCCGCCCCCGCAGCGCCCGCCCCCGAAGCGCCCGCACCTGCACCCGAGGCGCCCTCGCTGCATGCGCTCACGCTCCGCCTCGTGCGCGTCGTAGCGCTGCAGCAGTCGCGCATCGCGGCCCTCGAGGCGGCCCTCGGCGAGGGTCGCTCCGCCGACGGGGCGCGTGCAGACATCATGACGGAGCTGCGCGAGGTCGAGGCCTGCCTGAGCCGCGCGTACGGCGCTCGATCGGTAGACTGAGACCGGCGCGCGCCGCGCCCTACTGCTGCGCGTTCACGAAGTCGCAGCTGCCCGCGGGCGTGTTCATCTGACACGCCGCGGGCACGGTGACGCGCGGCGTACCGGTAGCCCACAGCGAGCTGATGAACCCTACGATCTGCTCGCGCGCCGCGACGCCCGCGACGGTGCCGCGCGCCGCGAAGCCGTGCACGTTGTAGGGGCCCGTCACCGTCGAGGGCACGCGGTACTGCGTGAGGGCCGCGCCGCCGCTCACCTCGTTGGCGCGGAGCCCGCTCGGCAGCGCGGCGAGCACCACGCCCACCTGCGTCGCGTTGGCGCTCGCGGCGGCGATCTCGCTGCCGATGTTGGGCAGCACCGGGTCGCCCATGCTCTGTTGAAAGAGCATCGGGCGGTCGGGCGAGACGCCCGCCCACACGGCGCCGTCGATGTCGTCGAAGTTGAGCTGGCTCATGCCCACGGCGATGTGAATGTCGAAGTCGCCGCGGGGGTAGCTGTTGAGCAGCGCGAGGCGCGCGGCGGGGTAGAGGCTCGAGCCCGTGATGTAATGCGACCAGGCGGCGCCGGGCACGTTGAGCACCGCGGCCACCATGCGCGGCTCCGAGCGCGCGTACACGAGGCCCAGCGTGCCGCCGAGGGAGCCGCCGGTCCAGATGGCGCCCGCGGCGCGGGGGTAGCGCCCCGCGGCGGGGTTGACCATGCCGCCGAGCATCGGCGCGGCGAGCGCGCGCCCGAGAATGGCCGCGCGCGCGGTGTCGTCGCCCGCGCCCACGAGCATGCGGAAGAGCGCCTGCCCGTCGGCGATCGACTGGAGCAGCTTCGCGCTCGACGCCTCGACGCCCACGAGCATGTGCTCGAACGACGCGAAGGTGTTGAGCACGTCGCTCCCGGCCCAGCCGTTGAAGCGCATGTTCACCTTGGCCGCGCCGGCGCCGGTGATCGAGTCGTCGAAGGAGTCGTCGGCCTCGTCGCCGCCGGTGCCGTGGCCCCACATGGCCACGTGGTAGTCGCCGTCGCCGCGCGGGATCATCACGCGGAAGGGAAACTCATGAACGCCTTCGGCGCCGTCGGGCACGAGGGGCGCCCCCGTCGCGTCGCGCGCGATGCGCGAGTCGGCCCCCACGAAGTCGGGCATGTTCTGCACCTTGCCCAGCACCTCGACGTACGAGGGCCCCGTCGGGAGCACGCGCACGCGGTCGATCTGCACCGTGGGCGCGCCCGCGTCGACGGCGGCGAAGAGGCGCTCGCGCATCGCGGCGAGCACGCGCGTCGGCTGCTCGCGCGAGCGGGTGGTGAAGTCCCACACGCGCGCGACGCGGGCGAGGTCGACGTTGGCGCGGGCGAGCAGGGCGCGCGTGGGGGCGTGGTAGGCGCGGGCGCGCGACTGCTCCTCCGTGGCGGGCGCCGCGAGGCCCAGCGCGGCGCGGGTGAGCGCGTCGGCGCGCACGGGGCCCGCGGTGGTCGAGCGCAGCGCGTCGAGCACCACGGCGACGTAGTCGGTGCTCGGCGCGAGGGGCACGCGCGGGTACGCGATCACGAGCGTCTCGGCCTCGATGCCTGAGCCCGGCACGAGGCGGTATCGCAGGGGCACCGCGGTGAGCGCGCCGTCGGCCCCCACGGCGTACACGCGCACGGCCCCGTCGGTGGTGCCGCCGAGCGAGCTCATGTCGATCTCGGTGTCGAAGCCCACCATCACGGGCGACACGCGCGAGAAGCCGTCGGCGCGGTTGACCTCGCGGGCGTCGTCGCCCTCGGCGACGGCCGCCGTCGGCGCGCGCACCCGGAGCCCCGTGGCCGAGGCCGCGTCGGCGACGGTGTACGCGTTCGAGGGCCACGGCAGCGCGCAGCGCATCGTGAGCGCGGCGTCGCACGCGGGCGCGAACGACGCCCGCGCGCCCATCGCGCGGTCGGGAAACGAAGGCACGTTGGGCGCGCTCACCTCGTCGCCGCAGCCCGCGCCGAGCGCCCCCACCAGCGAGACCCAACACCACTTCGTCGCGCGCATTGCGCGGGAGTATCCATGAGTTTGCCCCGCGGGCACAGTGGTACCCTCCGCCGCCATGCGCGACCTCGACGACGCACTCGCACGGTGGCGCGCGCTCCTCGGGGGCGAGCGCGTGATCGACGAACCCGCGGCGCTGCGCGCGGCGGAGGCCGCCACCTTCGCGACGGGGCAGCGCGTGCCTGCGATCGTGCGGCCGCGCACGCGCGACGAGGTGGCCGCCGTGCTCACCATCGCGTCGAGGTGCGGGGTGCCGGTGTACCCCGTGTCGCGCGGCTGCAACTGGGGCCTCGGCTCGCGCGTCCCTGCCGCCGACGGCTGCGCGCTCCTCGACCTCGCGGGCCTGAACGCCATCACGCACTTCGACGAGGAGCTCGCGTGCATGACCGTGGAGCCTGGCGTGACGTTTCGGCAGGCGCACGCGTTCCTCGCGGCGCGGGGCTCGCGGCTCTTCGTGAGCGCCACGGGGTCGTCGCCGGACGCGAGCCTGGTGGGCAACGCGCTCGAGCGCGGCGACGGCGCGGGGCCCCTCGGCGACCGGTGGGCCCACGTGTGCGCCCTCGAGGCCGTGCTCACCACCGGCGAGGTCGTGCGCACGGGCTTCGCGCGCTTCGGCGACGTGCCCGCGGCGACGGCGCACCGTTGGGGCGTGGGCCCCTCGCTCGACGGGCTCTTCAGCCAGTCGAACCTCGCGGTGATCACGCGCATGACGGTGTGGCTCGCGCCGCTCCCGAGGTCGATCCAGGCGCTGCGCTTTCGGCTGCGCGACGACGACGCGCTGCCGGCCCTCGTCGACGCGCTCCGCGGGCTGCGCCTCGACGGCACGCTGCGCGCCACGGCGTCGCTGTGGAACGACCTGCGCGTGTGGTCCGTAGAGGGCCGCGCGGGCGACGCCGAAGGGCTCGCGGGCTTTCGCCGGGAGACCGACCACGCGCGCTGGTTCGGCCTCACGGGCCTCTACGCGCCCACGGAGCTCATGGGGCGCGCGGCGCGCGAGCACGCGGCCTCGGTGATCGCGCCCCTCGTCGACTCGTGGCGCTGCGAGGAGCGCGCCGGCGACCCCGCCGCGGGGCGCGAGCTCCTGTGGGAGGCAGAGCCCGCGTTCGGCTTTCTACAAGGTGTTCCACACGAGATGAGCCTGCGCAGCGCGTACTGGCACAAGCCCGCGACGCCGACCGCGGCGCTCGACCCCGACCGCGACCGCTGCGGGGTCGTGTGGGCCTGCGCGGCGGTGCCCTTCCGCGGGCGCGACGTGCTGCGCGCCCTGGTGATCGCGCGCGACGAGCTCGCCGCGCACGGCTTCGACCCGATGCTCGCCGTGGCGACGCAGTCGGAGCGGGCGGCCTCGGTGCTCCCGACACTTCTCTACGACCGCGACGTCGAGGGCGACGACGCGCGCGCGATGCGATGCCACGACGCCCTGCTCGCGCGCTACGCGGCCGAGGGGTGGCTGCCGTACCGATTGGGTGTCCATTCGATGGGCGCGCTGCCCGCGGCGACCGACGACTCGCGCGCGGTGCTCGGGCGCATCAAGGCCGCGCTGGGCCCGACCGGCGTGCTCGCGCCGGGCCGCTACGACCGGGGCTGACGCTCAGCGCGAGGGGCCGAGGAAGGGCGCGTCGAT
>CANMAT010000563.1 GCA_947494865.1 Deltaproteobacteria bacterium | reverse complement strand
GGCGGAGGCCATGCACTCGCCCTCCGAAGCGCAGGTGCCCCAGCGGCAGTCGTCGAGGCAGCGCTGCACGCCGCAGCGGCCGCACGACTGAACGAAGCCCGGCGCGCACTCGCCCACGCAGCGGGCGTCGTCGGGCGCGACCGCGTCGAGGGCCGTCGCGTCGCCGGCGCCGTCTTCGTCGAGCGCGGCGTCTTCGAGGGCGTCTTCGGTGACGGCGTCGGGTGCGTCTTCGGCGACGGCGTCGGGGCGCGCGCGGTCGACGAGGGCGCCGCGATCGTCAGGCGCCGCGCCGCCCATCGTCTCACCGACCGCGCAGCCGCCGAGCGCCATCGAGAGGGCGAGCGCTGCGCTTCGGTAGAGGGGCGACTCCATACGGGCGGGGGAGCCTAACAGGTGCCGCGCGCGCTTGGAAAAGTCGTGCATTTCGAGGGCGAGAGAACAATTCTCCCGGCGGCGCCGTCGACACGCGATGGCCGAATGCGGCCGCGGATCGTGCGGTATAGTGCCGCCGCAAACCCTACGAGAAGGTCCCATGCGAAAGCTCGCTCTCATCGCCCTGGCAACGTTTACGACCTCGGTCTTCGCGGTCTCGGGGCTCACGCAGCCGCGCCGCCCGCCGACGCGTCGTCCCCCCGCCGCGGCCCGCGCGCAAGAGGTCCCCCTGTCAGACCGTATCGCGGGCGAGCTCGGGGCGATTCACTGGGGGATGAACCACGAGCAGGTGTTCGAGGCCTTTCGGCAGCAGATTCGCGCGAGCTACGTGCCGCGCATGAAGAACCTCGGGCAGGTCGAGCAGTATCGCCTCAACGAGGAGCGGCAGCGCGAGATCCGCAACCTCGAGCGCACCTACGTGGTGTTCGACGGCGCGCAGGATCACCGCCAGTGGGACTCGTCGTTTATCGGCAGCGAGTACACGCACAACAACAACGAGTCGATGTTCGTGTACCAGGATGCGCGCGGCAACCGCGAGTTCTTCCTGTTCATCAACGACCGGCTGTGGAAGCGCGTGCAGGCCCGCAACACCAACGGCGCGCGCATCAACTTCGACGACTTCGCCACGCAGCTCGAGGCCCTCTTCGGCGCCGGCCGTCGGGTGATGGCCGGCACGCGCCTCGAGACGGTCGAGTGGCGCGACCCCACCACGCGCCTGCACCTCCTCGATCAGACCACCTTCTTCAGCGCCTTCTGCCTCATCTACGAGGAGCAGGCGACCTTCGCGCAGCTCGCCACGCTGCGCGTGAACGCGCCCACCAAGGTGGTGCGCCGCTCGGCCGTCACGCTCGATCTCTCGCAGCCCAACACCGGCGCCGTCACGGGCGACAACTCGGGCAACATCGCCGATCGCATCACGGGCAAGATCCGCGTGGTCGAGAACACCGACGCCGGCACGGCCGCCGCTGCGAGCGCCACCGCCGCGGGCGCCGCGCGTCGCCCCGCGGGCGCGACGCCGACGACCCCCGCGGCCACCACGCCCGCCGACGATCCCCTCGGCCTCGGCGGCCTCGGCATCTGAGCGACCCTCCAGAACTCCTCCGCACCCATACCCCCCCCAAGAGGTGCAACGTTCCGCTCGCGGGCAGAACGATGTAACCTCCCGCTCCATTTTTTACGGGACGGTCGAACCGATGGCGATCCAGCAGTTTCGCGGTGGCATCAACGAGCTCATGAAGCAGGCGGCGTGGCTCCAGCGCAAGGTCGAGGAGGCGCAGAAGGCCAACAAAGACCGCACCGTGACCGCCACCGGCGCCAACGAGAAGGTGAAGGTCACCGTCACCCTCGGGCGCGAGATCACCCGCATCGAGGTCGACCCGGAGCTCCTCGCGAGCGACCGCGAGCTCGCGATGGACGCCGTCGCGGGCACGGTCAACTCGGCCCTCAAGCTCGCCGCCGAAGAGATGGAGAAAGAGGTCTCCAAGGCCACCGGCGGGCTCAAGCTCCCTGGCGTGCTCTGAGCGCGCGCGCGGCGTAGCGTGCGCCCTCTCATGGATGACAGCGGCGACCCGATCAACGAACTGGTACGCCTCCTGGTGAGGCTCCCCGGCGTGGGCGAGAAGTCCGCGCGACGCATCGCGTTTCACATGCTGGCCGCCGAGGTCGACTATGCGCAGGCCCTCGGGCAGAGCCTCGCCACGCTGTCGACGCGCGTGCGCCGCTGCGCCTCCTGCGGGGCCTACACGTCGCGGGAGCTGTGCGGCATTTGCGCCGACCCGCGGCGCGAGACCGACACGCTCTGCGTCGTGGCGCGCCCGATGGACGCCGACGCGATCGAGCGCGCGCGGGTGTTCATGGGGCGTTACCACGTGCTGCACGCGCTGCTCGACCCGCTGGGGGGCGTCGGCCCCGCGGAGTTTCCGCTGGGCGCGCTGATCGCGCGCATTCAGCGCGAGGGGGTGCGCGAGGTGATCCTCGCGACGCCGCCCACGGTCGAGGGCGAGGCCACGTCGCTGTACCTCGCCGAGGCGCTGCGGAGCGCGGGGGTCACCACCACGCGCATCGCGAGCGGGGTGCCGCACGGGGGCGAGCTCGAGTTCGTCGACCCGATCACGTTGGGCAGGGCGCTCGAGGGGCGACGCTCACTCTGAACTGGTCATCGGGAGTCACCTTCTGCGAGAATGGAGACGCGCCCGCAGGGGTGTCGTTGGCTTGATGTGCTTCGTGCTCACGAATCACTGGGGTAGCGAACTGCGCGCGGCGCGTTGGAGATGATGGAGCCCATGGCGGAAGACACGAAGAAGGACCAGCGCGTGAAGGCCCCGGTGCTCAGGGCCAAGTACAAGAGTCGCACGCTGGACGAGTTTATCGACAAGTACTCGCGAGACATCTCCCGCAGCGGCATGTGGATCAAGAGCGCCAAGCCCCCGGCGCTCGGCACGCTGCTCAAGGTCGAGATTCTGCTCGAAGATGCCTCGCCCGTGATCTCCGCCGTGGGGCGCGTGGTCAAGCGTCGCGAAGAGGGCGAGGCCTCGGCGGAGAACCCCGCGGGCATGGGCATTCGCTTCTTGAAGATCGACGAGGTGTCGCAGCCCGTGATCGAGCGCATCGTCGCGCTCAAGGGCGAAGACGCCGGGCCCCACTTCGAGAACATTCGCACGGGCGCCACGGTGCCGCCGCCCTCGAACACGGGCGAGTCGCACAGCGCGTTCTTCGGCTCGACCAACCCCTCGAAAGAGATGCCGGCCGACGCCGACCGCACGATGATGCGGCAGATGAACGCGCTCCTCGGAGAGGCGCTGCGTCAGGTGAACGAGGCGGCGCCCCGCAAAGACGCCGCGCCGATGCCGACGCAGAAAGCGACGATCATGGGCGTCGCTGCGCCCGCGGGCATGCTCGAGCAGGCGCTCGCCGTGGCGCGCGAGGTGGAAGGCCGCAAGGCCGACGAGGGGCCCACCAAGGTCGCCACGCGCAGCGAGATCGACAACGCGCTCGAGAAGCTCAAGACCCTCGAAGACCCCGACGCGAAGAAGCCAGAGGCCCCAAAGGTCGAGGCTCCGAAGGTCGAGGCTCCGAAGGTCGAGGCGAAGCCCTCGCCCGCGAAATCTGCGGCGATGCCCCCTCGCTCGCTCACGACGAAGACTGCGTCGGTTCCGCCGCCGCCGTCGACGCGGCCCATCGACGCCGAAACGCCGCACATCGAGCCCGCGAAGGTCGAAGGGCCCGCGAAGGCCGTCGAGCCCGTCGCAGCTGCGGAGCCCGCGAAGGTCGTCGAGCCCGTCGTGGCTGCGGAGCCCGCGAAGGTCGACGAGCCCGTCGCGGTTGCGGAGCCCGCGAAGGTCGAGGAGGCCGTCGCGGCTGCGGAGCCCGCGAAGGTCGACGAGTCCATCGCGGCTGCAGAGCCCGCGAAGGTCGAGGAGGCCGTCGCGGCTGCGGAGCCCGCGAAGGTCGAGGAGGCCGTCGCGGCTGCGGAGCCCGCGAAGGTCGACGAG
>CANMAT010000562.1 GCA_947494865.1 Deltaproteobacteria bacterium | reverse complement strand
CCACGTGTCGCCCGTCGGCGCGACGGCGAATGTGGGATACCCCTCGACGGTGAAGCCGAGCTGCCACCGCGCGCCGTCTTGATCGACGACCTCGGCGGGATGGTCGCCGGCGTAGGTGATCGCGCTCGCGGCGCCCGCGGCGTCACGCGTGGCCGTGACGCGCCCGAGGAGGTCGAGCTCGCGCGCGACCCACGCGCCCGTCGGGTCGGTGAGCTTCACGCGCGAGAGGGTCACGGGGTCGTAGTCGAGGACGGTCTCGCCGCCGAAGGGGTCGACGAGCTTCACGACGAGGCCCGCGCCGTTCATGTGGTACTGCGTCGTGGCGCCGCGCGAGTCGGTGACCCAGGTGACGCGCTTGCGCTTGTCGTAGCCGAGCACGTGGTCGTAGAGCCCGCCGTCGCCCCAGGTGCGCACGCACCACGCGTCTTGCCCGATGCCGTCGTACTGAAAGTAGAAGCTGAGCCCGTTGCGGTCGGTCTCGCGCACGAGCAGGTGCGTCGCGTACTCGAAGCGCCACGCAGCGCCGAGCGAATCGATGACCTCGACGAGGTCACCGTCGCCGTCGTAGCGAAAAACACGGTGGGTGTAGCCGCCGGGGCGCGCGGGGTCGGGCAGCTCGACGCGCACGAGGCGCCCGTGGAGGTCGTGGGTGAAGCGCACCTCGCGGCCCTGCGCGTCGGTGGCGCGCTGGAGGTTGCCGAGGGTGTCGTACTCGAAGGTGTTCGTGTGGTGCCCGCCCGCGGAGCGCATCGCGCGGAGCATTGCGCGTCCGTCGAGGCGGCCGACGGGCTCGAAGGTGAGGCGCACGCCGTCGCCGCGCACGATCTCCCAACGGTCGGCGCCGAGGCATCGCAGCGTGGCGCGCTCGTAGGGGAGGCGCAGGGTGTCACCCGCGACCATGCGGTGCTCGGGGAGGTCGAAGGTGTCGAACTCGAGCTCGCGCCCGTCGTCGGTGCGCCACACGACGCAGCCGCGCTCGACGGTGATCGACTGGTCGAGGCTGTGGCTCCAGCCGTGGCCGAGGGCGCCGTCGCGGGCGGCGAAGCCCGAGGAGTAGGTGCGCGCGAAGCGCAGCGGGAGCGGTCCGTCGAAGGTGAAATCGACGGCGTCGGTGAGCACGCGCCCGGTGGCGACGTCGACGGGGTGGCCCGTGAGGAAGCACACCGCGCGGTTGAGAAAATTGCGAAAGCGCGACGGGCTCATGCGCGAGATGAGCGCGTGGATCGAGTCGGAGATGAAGCGCGTGCGGAGCGACGCGAGGATGGCTTGCAGGAGGTCGAGCGCGGGCGGTCCGCCGATGAGGATGGGGGCGCCCTTGGGCACGGCGAGGATGACCGAGCTCGGGAGGCGCACGGGCTCGGAGCACGAGAGAAGGAGGTCACCGAGGCGGGCCGCGTTGGAGCCCATCACGTGGACGGTCTTCGAGCCCGTGATGACGACGGCGTCGTTGTCGGGGATGACGGGCTTCGGCGGAGACGGCGTCTCGCCGGGGTGGATCACCGGCTTCGGGGTCTTGGGGACGGGCGCCCACGAGACGCCCGGCGGGATGAGAATGTGACCGGGGACGTGCTTCGCCTCGGTGCCCGTGTTCGTCGCGGGAAAGGCCGTCCAGTAGAGAACAGGGCCCTGGAACGACGCGCCGAACACCGCCGACATCGCGCCGCCGATGGCGAGGCCGACCGCGAGGCCGATGGGGTCGAAGATGATCCCCGTGAAGGGGTTGGGAATCGGCGTCGGAACAGGCGCCGGCGTGGGCACCAGCTCCCAGTGAATGTCGACGCCGAGTACGGGGTCGAGAAAGCTGCTCCCGATCACGCCGAAGCCTCCCCTCGCTCGATCACATCGGCCTGCGCGTGGAGCGACGCGGCCGCCGACGGGATCCCTCGTCGCGCGTAGATCTCCGCCAGCATCCGCGCCGCCTCCGCCGCGCTCGACGCCTTCGCCACCGCCGGATCGGCCCCCTCGGCGAGCGTCACCGCGCGCTGGAGGCTCCTCGCGGCGAGCTCGTCGCCCGCCTGCATCTGGATCGTGCCTGCGAGCCTCCACGCCTCGACCGCGAGCGAGAGCGCCTCGGCGCGCTCGGCCGCCTCACCCGCCCGCGCATACGCCGCCGACGCCTCGGGGAGCCGCCCGTCGAGCGCGTGGAGCATCCCCGCCGCGAGGAGCGCCTCGGCCTCCTGCAACGGCAGGCCGTGGGCGGCGGCGCGCTTCGTCGTGTCATCGAGCTCGACGAGGGCCGAGGCGCGCTCCCCGAGTCCCGCGGCGTAGCTCGCCAGCGTGATCGAGCAGAGGGCCGCCGCGAGGTGCATCCCGCTCGACGCCGCGAGGTCGCGGGCCTCGCGCTGCAACGTGATCGCCTCGGCGCCGCGTCCGCGCTTCATCGCGACGGCCGCGCCGAGCACGCGCGTGCGGAGCGCCGGGAGCGTGTCGAGCGAGGCGGGGTCGACGCCGGCCGCACGCAGGGCCTCGTCGCGCTTCTCCCTCGGCAACGGAGGCGGGTCATCGACGCGCCGTGGTGGCGTCACGCCGCGCGGCATTGCGACGCCGCCTGCGGGCGAGACGATCGCATCGAGGTCGCGATCGAGCGTCGCGGCGTCGACCACGGCGCGTGACGTGACGCACCGAAGCGAAGGGGCGCCGACGAGCGCGGCGAAGGGCGCGACCGACTCGTCGACGGCCAGCACCCAGCGCGCGCGACCGAGTGACGGGTGTTCGAAGAGCGCGTGGAGCACGGGCTCGATCGCGGGCGACCCATCGACGACGGTGGGCGCGAGCACCACCACGAGGCCTTCGAGCGGCGCGCGCAACGCGTCGAGCACGGCGCCCAGCGTGGCCGCGAAGGCTGCGGGCGTGTCGCCCTCCGTCACGGTCACCTCGGGGAGCTCGACGTGCTCCTTCGCGAAGGCCTCACGACGGAGCTTCCAGTGGTCGACGAGGCGGTTGGAGCGCGCGGCCCAGCCGGGCTCTGCGGCAAGCATCGCGTCTTCGAGCGTGACCCACGCGGCGCGGTTGTCGGCGTGCACCTCGCCCGCCGCGATGACCTTCAGCGCCGCGGCCCGGAGGTCGCCGCCCACCGTCGCCACGAGGCACCGATGCTCGCGCGCCCGCGCGAACCACGAGACGTCGCGATGGAGCGTCGCGAGCGCGTCAGAGACCGATTGCATGGCCGGACCTCCGCGCTCCCTCAGTTGATCTTCACGAGGCCGCCCGAGATGTTCACCATGCCGCCCGAGACGTTCACCTGACCGCCCGCGGCCGTGACGCCCGCGCCGCCCGCCTCGACCGAGCCGCCTCCGCCCGCGAGGGTCGCCGTCGGGGCCGCCACGGTGGCCGTCGCGCCGCCTTGCACGAAGGCCTCGGCGTCGGTGGTCATCGCGGCGTTGGCGTCGAGGAGCACCTGCGAGCCCGCCGCCGAGTGCGCGTCGACGTTGGCGTCGAGGTACACCTGCGCGCTGCCCGACGAGTGCATGTCGGCGTCGGCGTTGAGGTACACCTGCGAGCCCGCGGCCGAGTGCATGTCGGCGT
This sequence comes from Deltaproteobacteria bacterium, assembly GCA_947494865.1. Taxonomy (GTDB): domain Bacteria; phylum Myxococcota_A; class Polyangia; order Polyangiales; genus CAISKJ01. The sequence goes on along the minus strand of CANMAT010000562.1, from coordinate 400 downwards.
CGGCGGTGAGGTACACCTGCCCGCCGCCCGAGGCGTGCAGGTCGGCGTTGGCGTCGAGCTTCATCACCGCGTTGCCGCCCGACGTGCAGGTGATCGATCCGCCGTCGATGACGATGGTGCTGCCGCCGACCTTGAGGGTGATCTTCGAGGTGGCCTCGACGGTGTATTCCCCGGTGACGAAGAGCCCCGCGCCGGGGGCGGGCGGAGGGTCGTCGCCGCCCGATCCGCCGCCGTCGATGGTGATGTTCTGCTGACCCTTGATGTGCACGCTCTCGTTGCCGTCGATGGTCTTCGTGCGGTTGGTGTGCACCGTGAGGGTCTGGTTGCCGTCGACGGTCTCGCACTGGCTGCCGTGCACGGTGTTGGTCTGGTCGTTGTCGACCGTCGTCGTGTGGTCGTG
>CANMAT010000561.1 GCA_947494865.1 Deltaproteobacteria bacterium | reverse complement strand
GCCGCTCCATCGCGTGCCACTGCGCATACACGTCGAAGGTGTGCCGCGCGTAGGGGCCGCGCGGGTCTTCGCGGCCGCGCTCGTTGCCGACCATGTAGTTGAAGAAGAAGTAGGTCTCCTCGTCGTCGGGGTTCTCCCACTCGAGCGACACCATCACCGACTTGCTGCTGTTGTTGTCGGTGACGATGCGGTCCCAGCCGTTGTACACGCCGCCGCGCGCCGTCCACCCGCGGCCCAGGTCGACGTTGGCGCGGAAGCCCCCGATTTGATAGGGCATGATCGCGAAGAGGTTGCTCGTCGACCAGTTCCAGTTGAGATAGTTGGTGTTGTACTCGGGGCCGAAGGGCACATTGAAGAGCCCGCCCTCGATCGACAGGCGGTGGAGCGGCGTCGTCCACTCGGCCGTCACCTGCTGGAGGAGGCGCCACAGGAGGTCTTCTTCGGGGCTGCGCTCACCCGTCCAGAACTGCTCGGTGAAGGCGCCGAGCTGGAGCTGCACGAGGCCCTTCACGGGCCCCGCGTTCCACTCCGTCGAGAGCAACGCGTTCTGGAGCCCGATCATGTTGTGGCGCGTGTCGTACCAGCGCCACGCGGTGATGCCGTTCGAGGGCTCGTTGAAGTTGTAGCTGTACGCGCCCTCCAGGGTGCCGTGAAAGTGCACGGCCGGGGGCGGGTCACCCTCGGCCTCGGCCTCCGCCGCAGGCGCGGGCGCAGCCGCCTCGACGGGGGTGGTGGCGCCCGTCGCCGGGGCCGCTTCGCCTTCCCCCGGGGTGGTTGCGGCGGGCGCGGCGGGCGCGGCGGCGTCGCTCGGCGCAGACTGCTGCGCCTGCGCGAGCGCGGGCATGAGCGCGAGCGCGCCGCACAGAAACGGTGTGACCAATCTCATGGGTAGATCTCTCCCTACATCCCTCGGACGAAGCCATGCCCCGCAGCCTCGAAGCAGAGCCGCCGACGAATATCACGCAAACGCCTTGCGCTACGGGAAATCAAACGCCTCTTCGCAGTCTGGTGATAGCGTACCGACATGACGCAGTTTCGCTCTGTGGACCCGCGCGACGGAGGGCTCCGCGGGGAGCGCCCGGAGGCCACCGCGCACGACCTCGAGGCCGCCCTCGCCGCCACGCATCGTGCCTTCGAAGCCTGGTCGGGCGCACCCCTCGCCGAGCGCTGCGAGGCCCTGGAGCGCGTGGCGACGGCGCTCGAGGGCAACGCCCCCGCGCTCGCGACGCTCATGGCCGAAGAGATGGGCAAGCCCGTGACGCAGGGCCTCGGCGAGGCGCGCAAATGTGCCTGGGCGTGCCGCCACGCCGCCGCCAACGCCGCCGCGTGGCTCGCGCCCGAGGCCGTGCCCACGGAGGCCCGCGAGAGCTTCGTGGCCCACGCACCCATGGGGCCCGTGCTGGCCATCATGCCGTGGAACTTCCCGCTCTGGCAGCTGTTTCGTTTCGGTGCATCGGCGCTCGCCGCGGGCAACACGGTGCTGCTCAAGCACGCCCCCAACGTGCCCCGCTGCGCCGAGGCCATCATGGCGGTTTGCGCCGAGGCGGGGCTCCCCGACGGCGTCGTGCGCAACGTGTTTGCGCGCGTCGATCAGCTCGAGGCGCTCGTGGGCGACCCCCGCGTGGCGGGCGTGACGCTCACCGGGAGCACGCGCGCGGGCCGCTCGCTGGCCGCCCTCGCGGGGCGCTACCTCAAGCCCTCGGTGCTCGAGCTCGGGGGGAGCGATCCCTTCATCGTGCTGGCCAGCGCCGACCTCGAGCGCGCCGCCGCCACGGCCGCCGCGGCGCGGCTGCAGAACAACGGCCAGAGCTGCATCGCGGCGAAGCGCTTCCTCGTGGAGGCCTCCGTGGCCGACGCGTTCATCGAGCGGCTGCGCGCGCACATGGCGGCCACGGTGCTCGGCGACCCCTGCGACGCCGCCACGGGCCTCGGCCCCATGGCCCGCCGCGACCTCCGCGACGAGCTCCACGCGCAGGTGACGGCCTCCGTGGCCCGCGGCGCCACCCTCGCCCTCGGCGGCGCGGTGCCCGACCGCGAGGGCTTCTGGTACCCCGCCACGCTGCTCACGGGCGCAGGGCCCGGCATGGCCGCGTGGGACGAGGAGACCTTCGGCCCCGCGGCGGCGGTGCGGGTGGTGCGCGACGCGCGCGAGGCCGTGACCGTCGCCAACGCGAGCCCCTACGCGCTCGGCGCCTCGGTGTGGACGGCCGACCTCGACGAGGGCGCGCGCCTCGCGGCCTCGCTGCGCGCGGGGGCGGTGTTCGTCAACGCGATGGTGAAGTCTGACCCGCGCATGCCCTTCGGCGGCAACGCGCTCTCGGGCTGGGGCCGCGAGCTCGGGCGCGAGGGCATGCGCTCGTTCACCGCCCCGAAGTCGGTGTGGATCGAGGCCCCCGCACCGCGCTGAACGACCTTATTCTGCGGGCCTTCGCGCGAGGGTGTCGTGCGCGTCGACGCGGCGCGGCGAGCGCCCCGTCACGGCCGTGAAGGCGTGGTAGCCGAGCCACCGCAGGGGCTCCGGCGGAATGCCCCGCAGCGGCGCTTGATAGAAGGGCATGTCGCGCCAGGGCTCGTGGTGGTCGGAGTACAGGTCGCAGAGCACGCGCCCCGCGAGGTTGGCGAGCACCACGCCGTGGCCGCTGTATCCGAGCGCGTAGAACACGTTCTTGTGCGCCCCGGTGACGCCCATGCTGCACACGCGGCTCAGGGTGACGCCGAGGGTGCCCGTCCACCGTTGGGCGATGCGCACGTCGCGGGCGTCGGGGAAGTACCGCGCCAGCACGCTCTGCACAAAGGCGAACTGGCGCTCGGGCGTGCGCGGCGTCGCCGTGCGACCGCCGTAGTAGTACGAATAGGCGCCGTTGCCGCCGCCGCCGAAGAGGAGGCGCCCGTCGTCGGTGAGGCTCGCGTAGGCGACGCGGTCGAGGTCATCGCTGAAGGCCGCCACGTCGCCCCAGCCGAGCTCGCGCCAGCGCGCGAGGGGGAGCGGCTCGGTGGCCACGCAGTGCGAGTGCAGCGGAATGATGCCCCCGCGGAAGTACCCCAGCGAGGGCGTGTACCCGTTGGTGCCGAGCACCATCGCGGGCGCGCGCACCGAGCCCCGCGGCGTGGTGAGCACGTGCTCGCGGCCCTCGTCGATGCGCACCACGGGGCTCTCTTCGTACACGTCGACGCCGCGCGCGAGGAGCACCGCGCGGAGGCCGTGGAGCAGGTCGAGGCCGTGGAGCTGACCGGTGGTCGGATCGAGCGTGGCGCCCACGACGCCGCGCGCGCGCAGCCGGTCTTCGAGGGCGGCGCCCTGGAGAAACTGCACCGGGATGCCCCACGCGGCGAGGCGCTCGGCGTGGGCGTGGGCCTCCTCGGCGCGGCGCGCGTCGGTGAGCACCTCCATGCACCCGTTGCGGCGAAAGCGCAGCGGAAACCCGTGCTCGCGCGCCACGCCCGCGATCCAGTCGATGGCCTCGGTGGTCACCGCGTAGAGCCGCCGCGCGCGCTCGGCGTCGCGCACCTCGACGCCGTTGATCCAGTGCAGGGCCATGCCGCCGTTGCGGCCCGAGGCCCCGTTGCCCACGCGCTTCGCCTCGAGCACCACCACCTTGCGGTCGGGGTACCGCGACGAGAGGTGGTACGCGGTCGACAGGCCCGTGAAGCCCGCGCCCACGATCACCACGTCGGCGCGCACCGCGCGGTCGAGGGGCGCGAGCGGCGCCACGGGGCGGGCGGTGGCCGTCCAGACCGAGGCGTTGTCGTCGATGTCGAGGCGGCGGGTCGTGGGCATCGGCGGTGTCGCGCTCCGTACGCCCGCCCACGGTACCGCGGCGCCAGGGCGCACGGGGCTTTGTTTTCGAGGGCGATCGCGCGCAGATGCTGCCATTGTCAGGGGTCGATGGCCGCCCGGCGGCCCCCACGAAAGGCTCAACCCCTGT
>CANMAT010000560.1 GCA_947494865.1 Deltaproteobacteria bacterium | reverse complement strand
TTGCGAGGCCAATCGGCGAGCCCGGCAGGCGGCTTGGGGAACTGCTGGGACGCGCGAGCAGGCGCGCGCACTTCGTCCGACTGGGAGCCTGTTGGTCGATGCGCACACGGCTGCACCTCGCGGCCGCCGTCAACATCAACCCGCGGCGGCCTTCTCGCGCCACACTCGCATCGAGAGTGGATCGGGCATCCATCCCCTTTCAGGTGTAGGAACCGCCTGATTTCACGCCGGATTCGGGGCCGAAGGCACCTTCCGCCCGATCCCCTGCCCACCCCGCGCACGCTCGCGTCTGGTACACCGTTTCGTCGCGCGGCCGCAGCGCGGCATTGAATCTCCGCCCATGGTGACATACGGCCACGGGGAGGACGACATCTGTCATGGCGGGGCCGAGAGGCGCGATGCTATTCGGCCTGTGATGAGCCGAGAACAGAGGCGAGAGAAGGCCTTCGAGTGCGTCGGAGCGCCCGCACCGGGGTTCGGACGACGCGTGGTCGCGTCGCTGTGGGCCGCCGTCGCGATGCCCTACGCCATCCTCGCGCTCTGCGTCCCCGTCGCGCGCGCGTGGGGCCTTCTTGGGAGACTCCCCGTGCCCGCGTTGGCGGCGTTGTGCGCGCTCGCGGGGCCCGCGCTGATCGCCCTCGCGCCCCGGCTCGCCGCGCCGCTCCCCGAGAGCCTCGATCGCTGGTTCGACCCGGGGAACCGCAAGCTCGCTGCGCTGTGGGCCCTCGGCGCCCTCGTCGCGGTGGTCGGCTTCACGCGCATCGCGGTGTTTCTCGCCGACCCGTCGGAGGTCGCCTGCTCGCTCATGCCTGAGAATGCCTTCATCGTGCGCCACTCGTGCCTGACCGCCTACATGCACGGCGCCATTCTCTCGCGGGATTCGGGCGCCAACGTCTACGACCTGGCGATCGTGGAGGGCGCAGGCGACCACCCGCCGCCGCTACCACACACCGCGGCGCACTTCGCGCCCTTCACGCTCGACGCCTTCGGCTATCCGCCCCCGTTCCTGCTCCTGCCGCGCGCGCTGCTGCTGGTGACGACGAGCTTCCTCTCGCAGCGGCTCCTGTTCGGCGCCCTCTCGCTGGCGCTCGCCCTGTGGTCGTGCGCGTCGGTGGCCACGGTGCTCGGCGGCGTGACCGGGCGTCGCGTGTGGCTCCTCGCGCCCATCGTGCTTGCCAACCCGCTGGTGCTCGTAACGCTCCAGGTAGGCAACTTTCACCTGGCCGCGGTGGCGCTCTGCGTCCTGTGCTGGGGCGCGCTCGAGCGGCGACGGGACGGCCTCGCGGGCGCGCTCCTCGCGCTCGCGACGCTCGCGAAGATCTTTCCCGGCATGCTCGGCGTGCTGCTCCTGATGCAGCGGAGGTGGCGGGCGGCGGCCTTCACCTGCCTCGCGGCCGCGGCGCTCTGCGCCCTCTCGGTCGCCGTGCTCGGAGTCACGGTGTGGCGCGACTTTCTCTTCTACCATCTGCCCCACGTGCAGTCGGGCGAAGCGCTGCGGTTCCTCGCTGGATCCCCGCGAGAGATCGCGATGAACCTCGCCCCCTTCGGCGTCGTGTTCAAGCTCCGGGCGCTCGGTCTCGTCGACTGGAGCTGGGCCCAGGCGCGGCTCGTCGGCAGCGTGTACACGGGGCTCCTCGTGGTGCTCACCGCGCTGGCCGCGCGCAACAACAAGGGCGGCCCCGCGCACAGGCTGACCGTGTGGCTCGCCGTCACGATGCTCGCGTCGCTGCGCAGCCCCTACGCCGCGCCCTTTGTGGCGACGACGGTCGTCGTGCTCCTGATGGTGCTCTTCGCCGAGGTTCGCGCGCGGCGCCACCTGGCGGTCGCGCTGGGCGCCTGGGTGTTGTTCTCGGTGCCGACCCCGAGCTCCGATCCGCAGGTGGAGATCGCCGCGTCGCTGGCGCGCCTCGCCTTGATCTACGTGTTTCTCGTCTGGGCCGCGCTGCGCCGCGATGCGGTCGCGCCCGCGCCGACGTGAAGGCCGCGTGCGACGGGCACGCCATCGCGGATCGCGAGGCCTCTTCAAGCGCGACTCGCATGCTTGCCTCACGGGGTTGTCCACAAGATCGGGGGAGGCTCGATTCTCGCCCTGCCCGCTTTCGCGAGCGCCTTCGATTGTGCTTCGGGGCGGCGCGGCGTGGGCCGTCGCTCGCGCGACGCGGTGAGCGCTCGCGGCGCGCGGCACCCTCGAACGCTCGCGCGGGATGCTGTTATAACACCGATTCATGTCGCTCCTCTCCCGTCCGCGCACGCTCGGGGCGCTGGTCATCGTGCTGGCGGGGGCGGTTGGTGGAGGCCTCGCCGCGGAGCATGGTGCGGGGCTCGTCGGGGCCCTCGTCGCGTCGGCCGCGGGCCTCGCTGCCACCCTCTACGCCGCGGGGGGCACACCCGCCGTGCTGCTGCTCTCGGCCCGCGCGGCGAAGCGGGCCCGTGAGGGCGAGCGCCTCCCGATGCTCTCGGCGGAGCTCGGCGACGAGGGGGCCGCCCTGTGGGAGGAGCTCGACCTCGTGGCCGCCAGGGGGCGCTCGCGCCCCGCGGGCGATGCGAAGGCCGCGCACGCTGCGTACGGCGAGGTGCGTGAGAGACTCCAGCGGCTTCAGCAGGGGCTCGACGGGGGCGCCGCAGTGGCCACCGAGGTGAACGCCGCGGGCGCCGCGGCGGCCGAGCACGCGTCGGCCCTCGCGCGGGCCGCGGGCGACGCGGCGTCGGGCGTGGAGGCCATGGCGTCGTCGGTGCTCGAGGTGGCGCGCAACGTCGACGCGCTGCGCTTCACCGCCGAGGAGACCTCGTCGTCGATGAACGAGATGGACGTCACCATCGAGCAGGTGAAGGAGAACGCCGACGGTGCGGCGCGCATCAGCGAGGAGGTGTCGCAGGACGCCGAGCGCGGCGTCGCGTCGATCAACCACACCCTCGACGAGATCAATCTCATCAAGCGCACGGCCGAAGAGACGGTGGCCGTGATCGCCCGGCTCGGCGAGCACATCGCCGCCATCGGCAAGATCACCAAGGTGATCGACGAGATCACCGAGCGCACGAACCTCCTCGCGCTCAACGCGGCGATTCTCGCGGCGCAGGCGGGCGAGCACGGCAAGGGCTTCGCGGTCGTGGCCGACGAGATCAAAGACCTCGCCGAGCGCGCCGCCGAGAGCACCGGCGAGATCGCCGGGCTCATCGAGACCGTGCAGCTCGAGAGCCGCAAGGCCATCACCTCGGTCGAGCGAGGCGCCGCCACCGTCGACCGCGGCGTGACGGTGAGCCAGGCGACGGGAGAGGCCCTGCGCAAGATCCTCGAGCGCTCGCGGCGTAGCACCACCATGGTGCGCGCCATCGCGCGGGCCACCGTGGAGCAGGCCCGCGGCTCGCGCCTCGTCGCCGAGGCCTTCTTGAAGATCACCGAGACCGTGCAGCAGGTGGCCGCCATGACCGGGCAGCAGACGCGCGGCGCCGAGCAGGTGCAGCGCTCGTCGGAGCGGGTGCGCAGCGCCGCGGGCGCGGTCGAGCGCGCCGTGCAAGACCAGTCGCGGGGGGCGCGTCAGCTCGCGGCCGCCGTCGACGCGGCGGCCTCGCTCGCGGCGCAGGCGCACGAGTCTCACCGCGCGGCGCAGCGCTCCCTCGACGCCGTCGCGGCGCCTGTGCCCAAGGGTGACGCGCCGTGAGCGAGAGCGCGCTCCTCTGCGCCGAGTGCGGCGCCCCGGCAGACGACGTGCGCGCCGCGCGCTGTTCGCGGTGCGGCGCCCTGCGTACGGTGAAGGTCGAGCGCGCCCTCGCGGAGGGGCCCTCCGTCGACGCCGCGTGGCGCGACGTTGCGCGCGTGACGCTGGCCTTTCTCGTGGCGAACCTCGCGCTGCGCGTCGCGGTCGCGCTGGCGAGCCCGCGCGCGAGCCACCAGATCGGCGCGGCGGCGATTGTCACGGGTGCCGTGCTCGGGGTGTACCAG
>CANMAT010000559.1 GCA_947494865.1 Deltaproteobacteria bacterium | reverse complement strand
TTCCTCGCGGGCGGCTTCGTGGGCCTCGACCCCGCGCGCCTCGCGGGCACGGGCATGGCCGCGGGGCGCCTCGTCGAGTACGGGCCGGGCCGCTTCACCACGCGCTGCCGCGCCGACGCGGCCCTCTGGTGGGTGCACGGCGTCACGCGCGACAGCGCCGCGACGGAGGTGTGGGCCGCGGGCGACAGCGGCACGGTGTTGCGATACCGCAACGGCGCCTGCGAGGTGCTCCCCCTCGGAATCACCTTCCCCGAAGGCCCCGCGACGCTGTGGGGCCTCTGGGCGCAGGCGCCCGACGACGTGTGGTTCGTGGGCGGCTCGGCGCAGCCTACGGGGCCCAAGGGCGTGATCCTCCACTACGACGGCACCGCGTTCGAGCGCGTCACCAGCATCCCCGAGTTTGCCCGCGGCGAGAACCTCTACAAGATCACCCGCAGCGGCGATCGCTACCTCGTCGTCGGCTCCGGCGGCGTGATGCTCGTGGGCGGCGCGCAGGGCTTCTCCTCCCTCGAATCGCCCATCGCCACGAGCGACAACCGGCTCTTCACCGCGTCGTGCGCGGGCGCCCTCTGCGTGGCCGTCGGCGGCGTCGCGACGGGCCTCGTGCTCACGGGCTCGAGGGGGCCCACGAGCCTGCGCGTCGCGAGCGGCCTCGGCCTCGGCGGCGGGCTCAACGGCGTGTGGGTGCGCGACCCGCTCAACATCTTCGTGGTGGGCGCCGCGGGCTTCACCATGCACATGCGCCAGTCGAACTTCGTGGGCTTCAGCGCCTACCAGGCCCCGATTCGCACGCAGGCGACGCTGCACGGCGTGGGCGGCAACCCCAACGGCAACGTGGTGCTCGCGGTGGGCGGCGAGCTCGACGAGCGCACCACCGCGCAGCGCGGCCTCGTGATGGTGCGCGGCGACGACGCCGAGGCCTTCACCTTCGACGGCCGCACCTACAACGCCGCGGGCACCCTGCGACGCTCCCTCGGCGGCGCGGGGCAGTAGCCGTGGCGCGCCTCGCGGCCTCTCACGTCGCGGTGCACGCGGGCGACGCCGCGGGCCCCGTCGGCGCTGCGCGCGCGCGGGTGAGCGCCCGGCGCGGCGCGCTGCTCACGCTCACCGACGACCGCGGCGCGTGGGGACAGGGCGAGGCCTCGCCGCTGCCGGGCTACTCGCGCGAGGCGCTCGACGCGGTGCTCAGCGCCCTCGCCGACGTGCACCTTCGCTTCGAAGAGGGCGCCCTCGACGACCCGCTGCGGGCCCTCGCGGCGCCGTGGGTGGGCGCGCTCCCGGGGTCGGCCCGCTTCGCCGTCGAGACCGCGCTCTGCGACCTCGCGGCGCGGCGGCGCGGGGTGCCCCTGCACGTGCTCCTCGCGGGTCGCGCGGCGTCGGCGTTCGTGCCCGTGAACGCCTACGCGGGCGCGGCCCTCGACGCGGGGCTCCTCGACGCCGCGAGCGACGCGCTCGTGCGCGGCGTCACCACGGTGAAGGTGAAGCTCACCGGCGCCGAGGCCGACTTCGCGCGCGAGGTCGAGGCCCTCGTGGCGCTGCGGCGCGCGCTGCCCGGCGCGTGGCGCCTGCGGCTCGACCTCAACGGCGCGTGGCGCGTCGCCGAGGCCACCCCCGAGCGCTTCGCATCGCTCGCGCGGTGCGCGCCCGAGTTCGTCGAGCAGCCCGTCGTTGTGGGAGCGCTGCGCGCCCTCGGCTGGCGCCAGCTCCCGTGGGCCATCGACGAGTCGCTCGAAGACCCCGACGACGTCGCGTACGCCCTCGCGCGCCGTCAATCGGGGGGGTGCTGCGCGGCGGTGATCAAGCCCGCGGTGCACGGCCTCCTGGGGGCGCTCGACCTCGGGCGACGCGCCCACGCGGCGGGCCTCGGCGTGGTGGTGACGCACCTCTTCGACGGCCCCGTGGCGCTCGCGGCGGCGTGCGAGCTCGCGCTCTCGCTGCCGGCCCCGTGGGCGTGCGGGCTCGACCGTCACGCGGGCCTCGCGGCGTGGCCCGCCGTCGAGGTTCCGCAGCGCGAAGACCCGCGCTTCATCACCCCCGCGCGGGGCCCCGGGCTCGGGCTCGCGCGCCTCGACGCTGCGGTGCCCCGATGACCGACGACCGACTCTCGGTGCGCTCCGCCGCCCGCGAATGCCCCGACCGCGACGCGCTCGTGTGGGAGGGTGCGACCCTCTCGTACCGCGCGCTCGCCGACCGCGTAGCGGCCGCCTGCGAGGCCCTGCGCGGGCGCTCCGTGACCCGCGGCAGCCGCGTGGCCGTGCGCGCGCAGAACCACCCCGACGCGATGGTGACGCTGCTCGCGCTGATGGAGCTCGACGCCACGGCGGTGCTCGTTCACCCGCGGCTCACCGAGGTGGAGGCGCTGGCGCTGCTCGACGACGCGGAGCCCGACCTCGTACTCACGTCTCAGGGCCTACAGGCACTGGCGTCCATGCCTCCCGGTGGCGCGGAGCGCGGTGCGAGCTACGACCCCGACGCGGCGCTCGCGATGCTCTACACCTCGGGCACCACGGGGCGCCCCAAGGGGGCGATGCTCGCGCGGCGGGCCTTCGTGGCGAGCGCCGACGCGAGCGCCGCCAACCTCCGCTGGCGCGACGACGACCGCTGGCTCCTGTGCCTCCCGGTGTGTCACATCGGGGGCTTCTCGGTGCTCACCCGCTGCGTCATGGCGCGGCGCTGCGTGGTCCTGCTCCCGCGCTTCGACGCCGACGCGGTGCTCTCCGCGATCACGCGGGAGCGGGCCACGATTCTGTCGGTGGTCCCCACGATGCTGGGCGCGCTGCTCGACGCCGACGGCGAGGGCGCGCTCTCGCGGCTGCGCGCGGTGCTCGTGGGCGGCGCGGCCACCTCGACGGCGCTGCGTGCGCGGTGCGCGTCGCGGCGCGTGCGGGCGCTCGCCACGTACGGGCTCACCGAGGCGTGCTCGCAGGTCACGACGCAGCGGCTCCCGCCCGACGGCGCCCCCTTCGCGGTGCTCGAGGGCAGCGGCCCGCCCCTCGCGGGCGTGGAGGTCTCGCTACGCGACGAGGCGGGCCACGAGGTGACCGTCGGCGCGGTCGGTCGCGTGTTCGTGCGCGGCGCGTCGGTGATGACGGGTTACTGGCGTCACCCTCCCCTCGCCGGCGCGTGGCTCGATACGGGCGACCTCGGGTCGTTCGACGCCGAGCGATCGCTGCACCTGCACGCGCGCCGCACCGACCTGATCGTGACCGGCGGCGAGAACGTGTACCCCGCCGAGGTGGAGCACGCGCTCCTGGAGATCGATGGAATCTCTTCGGCGATGGTCTTCGGCGTACCCGATGAAGCCTGGGGCCAGGTGGTGGCCGCGGCGATCGTTCGCGCCCGAACCATCGATGACGAGCGCGCCTGGCGGAGCGCCGTGAAGGCCGCCCTCGCGGCGCGGCTCGCGTCGCACAAGCGCCCGCGTCGCGTGTGCGTGGTCGACGCGCTGCCGCTGCGCGCGACGGGCAAGGTCGACCGCGCCGAAGGGGTGCGCGCCTTCACGCCGAGGCTGCAACCCTGGTGAGCCGCGCCGCGCGTTCGCGGCGTTACCGCGTGGCGCAGACGTCGTCGACGCCGACGGCGCGCGTGACACACCCGCTGGCGCAGGGCTCGCGGAGCAGCCGACCGTCGACGCAGATGACGCGCTGCGTGCGCGACACGTTGCACGTAAACACATTGATCCAGCTGTAGTCGCCGCAGGGTTCGCCCTCGCCGGGCGGCGGCACGCACACGTCGTCGTAGCCGTCGGGGCGCGTCACGCAGCGCCCGCCGGCCGCGCATGCACCGCGCTCGAGGGTGCCGCCACTGCAGCGCACCCACTCCGAGGGGCTCACGCATGACCGAACGGTCCACCCCTCGTACACGCCGCAGGCCTCGCCCGTTCTGGGCGCCGATGGGATCGGCGCGACGCCCGCGCAGTCGGGGGGATTGAGCGCGAAGCCCGAGGCGCACGCGCGCAGCG
>CANMAT010000558.1 GCA_947494865.1 Deltaproteobacteria bacterium | reverse complement strand
GACAGCGCGCCGACGTGCGTTCGCGCGGCGCGCTGCGCGGGAGAATGCGACTCCTTCTCGATGCCATCGCTCGGCGCCGCGCGGTGTGTTTCTGCTCGGTGAAGGCGGCGGTTTCGAGGTACCACTCGAACACCGTGAGGGATGCAATTCGACGCGGGGTCGCAGTGGTGTTTGCGTGCGTGGCGGGCGCCTCCGTCGCGCGCGCCGACGACCGCTGGGACACGCCCTTCGCCGGCGTGCGTCGCCTCAACCGGGTGACGGGCAGCCAGAACCTCCACGTGCTGCTCGTTGACCTGTGCGCGGCGGGCGTCTCGGCGCGCGGCACGCGGCCCGAAGAGGCCGGGCGCACCGTGGCGGCCCACGGCGCCGCGCTCGGCGCGCAGGTGGTCATCAACGGCGATTTCTACAACCCCTCGAACCCGCGCCAGCTCGACGGCATCGCCATGGGCGAGGGCGTTCTCTGGGGCGGCGCCGACCACACGTACGTGGGCCCCGTCGGGTTCGGCGCGGGGCGCGAGGCCATCGTGTTTCACGGCCTCACCACCGGCGCCGAGCCGTGGATGCGCGAGGTCGTGAGCGGGCACCCGACCCTCATCACCGAGGGCCGACGGCTCGACAACAACGGCGACGCGGGCCTGTGCGTCACGCGCCACCCGCGCACCGCGCTGGGCCTCACGCGCGACCGTCGCACCCTCATCGTCGCCGTGGTCGACGGGCGCGCCGCGGGCCGCGCTGGCATGAGCTGCGACGAGCTCGCCGACCTGCTCGCCGAGTTCGGCGCCCACGACGCCACCAACCTCGACGGTGGCGGGTCGAGCGCGATGTGGCTCGCCGGTCGCGGCGTGGTCAACCGCCCGAGCGACGGCTCGCTGCGGCGCGCGGGCAACCACCTCGCCCTCTATGCCCGCGGCGCCGGCGCGGCGCCGCACTGCCCCGCGCCCCGCTGCGCGCCCCGCTGCGACGGGAGCGTGCTCACAGGCGACGACTGCGGCCGCGGCGACTGCGCGGCCTTCGGCTCGCGCTGCGTGAGCGACGCGCTCGGCGCCCGCTGCGCCTTCGCGTTCTGCCCCGACACGGGCGAGCGCGACGTGTGCTGGGGCGGCTCGCGCGTGGGCCACTGCGTCAACGGCGCGCTCACCTCGCAGGGCGACTGCGCGGTGTACGGCGCGCGCTGCGTCGCCGAAGGTGCCGCCGCGCGCTGCGTGTTCGGCAACTGCCCCGCCACGGGCACGCGGCGCACGTGCATCGACGATCGGCGCATCGCAACGTGCGTCAACGGCGCGCCCACCGACCTCGGCGACTGCGGCGTCTTCGGCTCGCGCTGCGTCGACGATGCGCTCGGGGCGCGGTGCGTGTTCGCGTTCTGCCCTCCGACGGGCGAAACCGACGTGTGCTGGCTGCGCACGCACGTGGGCCACTGCCGCGACGGTCAGCTCACCTCGCAGGGCGACTGCGCGGCCTTCGCGGCCTTCTGCTCGACGGCGGGCGGTCGCCCCGCGCGCTGCGTGTCGGCCTTCTGCGCGCCCGACGAGAACACCGCGCCGCGCGCCTCGCGGAGCTGCTGGATCGAGCCCGGCGCCATCGCCGCGTGCGACGCCGACGGCGGCTTCGCGCTCGAGCGCTGCCCCGCCGGGCAGCAGTGCGCGGTGGCCGGCGACGTGGCGTGCATCCCCGCGGTGTGCCCGGCTACCGGCGAGGCTTCGCTCTGCCTCGACGACCGCTGGCTCGGTCACTGCCGCGGCGGCACCGTGGCCGAGTCGACCGACTGCCGCGGCTTCGGCGGTCGCTGCGTGCGCGGCCCCGACGGCGCGCGCTGCGAGGTGCCCGACGCAGGCGCGCCCGATGCGCCCGCCGTCGACGCGCCCACCGTCGCCGACGTGTCCACCGGGGCCGACGTCGCGGCGCCCGACGCCGCTGCGGCCGCAGACCTCGGGCTCGTCGACGACGACGGCCTGCGCGCCGCGCCCGTCGAAGGCGGCTGCGGATGCCGCGCGCAAGCCTCACCGCGCGGCGGCGCGTACATGCTCGCGCTGGGGCTCGCGTGGGCCCTGCGGCGCAGGCGTCGGCGCTGACGGTCAGTCCGCGTCGGACTCGCCGCGGGAGATGTACCCGTCGCGGTCGGCGTCGAGCGTGCGCAAGATGCCGTCGACGAGCGGAACCACCGGCGGCGCGTGCGTCGAGCGACGGATGGCCGCGCGCAGCTCGTCGGCCGAGACGCGCAGGTCGTCGTCGGCGTCGAGCTCTTCGAAGCGCCCGAGGCTCTGCCAGAGCGACCGCGCGAGGGCGTCGAGGAGCACGATCTTGAGCTCGCGCCCGGAGTCGCGGGCGGGCACGCGCTCGGGGTGCTCGCGGGCGAAGCGCAGCAGCGGGGCGATGCCGTCCATGCCGTCGAAGAGCACGCGCACCGTGGCGACGCGGTAGTCGCGCGCGGGGTCGAAGGGCGCGCCCGCGATGGCGGTCACCTGGTGCGCCGCGTCGACGGTGACGGCGTCGTCGACCTGCAGAAAGCCGGGCGCGGCTCGCGGCGCGTGCGACCGTGAGGCCGCGATGGCGTCGCGCACCACGCGCCCGGGCATCGAGGCGACGACCACCTCGTTGGCGAAGGGGAGCTCGGCCTCGAGGTCGCCGTAGGTGAACACGCCCTCGTAGTCGCGGTCGCCGCGGATGCCGCCGCCGTTGATGAGGCACGCCTCGACGCCGAGCGCGTCGCGCACGCCCGACGCGAACATCGCGCCGAGGGAGGTCTGCCGCACGCGCGTGCCCCGCGAGGAGAGCGTCGTGTCGGGGGGGAGGCGCAGCAGCGTGGCGTCTTGCAGGGCCTTCACGGGGCGCATGCGGGCGGCCACGAGCTCGCGCATCGCGGGGTCGTCGGCCCAGGCGCGCAGGGGCTCGAGGCGCACCGCCACGCGCGGGAGGTCCGCGGCGCCCGCGGGGGGAGCCTCGGCGGGCCACACGAGCTCGACCACGGCGGCGTAGGCGGCCTCGGCGCCGGCCTTCACGATCCACGCGGACCCCAGCTTCTCGATGTGAACCTCGTGCTCGTGGCCGCCCACGATGAGCGGAACGGGCGGTCGACCCTGCGCCGTGGCGAGCGCGCGGTCGTCGTCGAGGCTCTGGTGCGTGAGGGCGACGGTGCACACACAGCCGTCGTTGGCGAGCGCCGTGGCGGCCGCGAGCACCGAGCCGTTGGCGGGGAGCACGCGCAGCCCGCCGAAGGCGTCGGGGGGATAGAGCGTCGCGTCGGCGGTGACCACGCCCACGAGACCTACGCGCACGGTGCGACCGTCGGGCGCGCTCACCTCGAGCTCCTGCGTGCTCGGGAGCGCGGGCTCGAAGCCGGGCATGTTGGTGTTGAGCCAGGTGCCGCGAAACGCGCGCACGCGCTCGACGAGCTCTTCGAAGGGAACGTCTTGCTCGTGGTTGCCGAAGCACACATGCGTGACGGGCACGGCGTTGAGGCAATCGACCATGGCGGCGCCGTGATCGAGGCTCGACAGGAGGCTCGGCGAGATGAAGTCGCCGGCGAGCGTGGTGATGAGCGCATCGTCGGGCGCGGCCTCGCGCAGGTGCCGCACGAGCGTGCGAAGGCGGGGCAGGTTGTCGAGCGCGTAGACGTCGTTTACGCAGACGAGGCGAAGGGTGGGGCCGCGCATGGGCGCGCGAGTGTGCAACGCGGGCGAGGTCGCGCGCCAGCGTCGCGGTGGCGCCGCGCGCATCGGCCGTGCGAGGCTCGGCCCATGGTGTCGCACCGGTTCAGCCGCCTCGCGGGCGCGTGGCGCGTCGGCGACGACTTCTTCGCCCGCGCGGGCGTCGCCTCGGGGGAGCCTCCGCCGCGCGGCCTCGTCGACCGCCTCGAAGACCTCGCCGTCGGCGGAGCGCCCGCGGCCCACGTGCCCGCCGAGGTGCGCGCGTTCTTCGAAGACCCGTCGTCGCTCGAGCTGCGCGTGCGCTCCCGCTGGCAG
>CANMAT010000557.1 GCA_947494865.1 Deltaproteobacteria bacterium | reverse complement strand
GGCGCTGCGCCAGGGGGCGTGGTCCGAGGCCGAGCGCGCCGCGCGGGCCGTGCTCGTCGACGACGCGGCCGACGCGACGGCGCTCACCATTCTCGCGGCGGCGCTGCTCGAGCGGCTGCCGGGCGGGCCCTACGACGAGGTGCGCCGGTGCATCGTCGCGGCCTGCCAGAAGGATCCGCACAACGACCGCGCGCACGTGGTGGCGGGGCAGATGTACAAGCGCGTGGGCGACGAGCGGCGCACGCTCGCGCACTTCATCAAGGCGTACAAGATCAACCCGCGCAACGTCGACGCGGTGCGCGAGCTGCGCATCGCGGCGATGCGGCGGCGCGACGCGAGCCTCGACGCGGAGTCGGCGGGCTTCCTCGCGCGGCTCTTCGGGCTGAAGTAGACGCGACGAAGCCCTCACTCTCCCGCGATGACGGCGGAGCGTGAGGGCCTCGCGCGAGCGCTCAGCGCGCTGTCACTGGTTCATCGACTCGAGGAACTCGCGGTTCGTCTCGGTGCGCGTCACCTTGTCGAGGAGGAACTCCATCGAGTCGATGACGTTGAGCGGGTGCAGGAGCTGGCGGAGCAGCCACACGCGCTGGAGCACGAACTCGGGCAGGAGCAGCTCTTCCTTGCGCGTGGCCGACTTGTTGATGTCGAGGCACGGGAAGATGCGCTTCTCCATGAGCTTGCGGTCGAGGTGAATCTCGCTGTTGCCCGTGCCCTTGAACTCTTCGAAGATCACTTCGTCCATGCGCGAGCCGGTGTCGACGAGCGCCGTGGCGATGATCGTGAGCGAGCCGCCCTCTTCGAGGTTGCGGGCCGCGCCGAAGAAGCGCTTCGGCTTGTGGAGGGCGTTCGAGTCGACGCCGCCCGAGAGGATCTTGCCCGACGGCGGAACCACCGTGTTGTAGGCGCGGGCGAGGCGCGTAATGGAGTCGAGGAGGATGATGACGTCGCGCTTGTGCTCGACCATGCGCTTGGCCTTCTCGATCACCATCTCGGCGACCTGAACGTGGCGCGTGGCCGGCTCGTCGAAGGTCGACGAGATCACTTCGCCCTTCACCGAGCGCTGCATGTCGGTGACCTCCTCAGGGCGCTCGTCGATGAGCAGCACCATGAGGTCGGCGTTGGGGTGGTTGGTGCTGATCGCGTTGGCGATGTTCTGGAGCAGAACCGTCTTGCCGGCGCGGGGCGGCGACACGATGAGGCAGCGCTGGCCCATCCCGATGGGAACCAGGAGGTCGATGATGCGCGTCGAGTTGTTCTTGCGCTCGTACTCGAGGTTGAACTTGCGGTTCGGGTAGAGGGGCGTGAGGTTGTCGAAGAGGATCTTGTCGCGGGCGACTTCGGGGGCCTCGTAGTTGATCTTGTCGACCTTGAGGAGGGCGAAGTAGCGCTCGTTGTCGCGCGGCGGGCGCACGGTGCCCTGCACCATGTCGCCGGTGCGGAGGCTGAAGCGGCGGATCTGCGAGGGGGAGACGTAGATGTCGTCGGGGCCGGGGAGGTAGTTGTAATCCGTCGCGCGGAGAAACCCGAAGCCGTCAGGCAGGCACTCGAGGACACCCTCGGCGGCGACCTCGCCCTTCTTGGCCGAGTGCGCCTGGAGGAGCGCGAAGATCAGCTCCTGCTTGCGGAGGCCCGCGGCGTTCTCGATGTTGAGGCCGTTCGCCATCTGCACCAGGTCGGGCATCGGCTTCTGCTTGAGTTCTCGGAGGTTGATCGCTTCCATCTCGTCTCTCGGTCAGTCGTCGGCGCATTGCGCTCCGACGGGGTGGTGGGGGCGCTACCCAGCGCAGGCCCGACGCGTGCGCACCGCGTGGACGAAGGCCCCGTCGCCCCGTTTGTGGGGGAGAGGCCGCGCATCGTCCGTGGCTTCGCGGTGGTTCATCACGCGTACGGCAGTCCGGTGGGTGTTTTCGGGTCGTTGGTGCGAAGAGGGGAGTGCGCGGAGATCGCGCCAGTGCTGTCGGTGCGGTGTCACCCAAAAGGGCAGCGAGTGCTGCGGCGGGCGATAAGGCGGGAGCGCTCGGACGGGTGCCCTGATGGCACTGCGACACGTGTGGTCGACGGGCGCGGAAACTAGAAGCCCCGGAGGGTCTCTGTCAAGCATGAGCGATCCCCGCGGAGCGCGCGCGCTGCGCCGAGCCCGGAGAGGGTGGAGCCCGCGGGGCGCGCCTGTGCGAAGCTCGCGCGCGGACCGTCACCGGAGGCCTCTCATGCGCGTGTGCACCTACAACGTTCACCTCTGGTCTGACGCGGGCGGGCGCACGAACGTCGACGCCGTGATCGACGTGCTGCGCTCGCTCCGCTGCGACGTCATCGCGCTCCAGGAGGTGCTCCGCGAGGGAAGCCAGCTCGACCGCGTGGCCGACGCGCTCGGCATGCGACGCGCGTTCGGGGCCGAGAGCTGGCTCGGCAACGCGCTGCTCTCGCGCCACCCCCTCGAGGCGGTCACGGTGACGCCGATCACCGCGGGCTACGAGGAGGGGCGCTGCGCGGTCGCCGCGACGGTCGCCGCGCCCGAGGGGCGCTTCGACGTGTGCGCGACGCACCTCGACCCGGGCTACGAGGTCACCCGCACGCGCGAGCTCGAGCGGCTCCTCGCGGCGCTGCTGGGCCGCGCGCCGGCGCACCTGGTGATGGGCGATTTCAACGCCCTGCGCCTCGCCGACTACCCCCCGACGGCGCGCGAGGCCGTTCGCGCGGCGCGCGCCCTTCACGACCGCGAGGAGCCGCGCGGCGACGCGATCGCGCGCATGGACGCCGCGGGCTACGTCGACGCGTTTCGCCTCGGCCGCGCGGGCGACCTCGCGGGCTACCGCGCGAGCCTCGAGGCGCCGTTGGCCGACGCGGTGCGCGCCTCGTGCTGGGCGGGCACGCGGGTCGACTACGTGTGGGCCTCCCCCGCGCTCCTCGAGCGTTACGAGGCGAGGGACGCGCGCTGCGTCGACAGCGACGCGTCGGACCACCGCGCGGTGTGCATCGATTTCGAGCGCGTCACGGCGTGACGGCCGCCGGGCAGCGCGCGCAGCCCGTCGCAGACGCTCTGGTTGAAGCGTGGGCGCCGTGTTAGCGAAGGGCATGGCGCGCGAGCGTACGGGCGACGGCGAGTGCCTCGATGCGGTGGTGCTCGTGCCCTTTCAGCCCTACTCGGGCCACGCCATCGAGCCGCAGTATCGCAACACGCTCGGCAGCCAGTTTTATCCGCACATGCTCGCGGGTTACAGCGAGTTTGCGCGCTTCGTCGGGCGCGACCTCATGTTTCGCCGCGACGACCCGATGGGCTTCGGAGGCGAGCAGGCGCCGCTGGAGTTTCCCGTGCACCGGTCGCTCACGGCGGTGGCGCTCGCCACGCTGCTCGAGCGCGCGGGGCTTCGCTGGGAGGTGCTCGACCCCGGGCAGCAGGAGCTTCGCTGGTGGCGCCACCAGCTCGAGGCGCTCGCCGCGCGGCGCCCCCGCTGTGTGGGCATCTCCACCACCTTCGTGCTCGGCGGTCGGTGGCTGCGCGCCCTGTGCGCCGTGGTGCGCGCCGCCCTGCCCGACGCGACGGTGATCCTCGGCGGGTACTACTACACCTCCGACGCGGCCGATTTTCTCTCGATGGACGCCGACGTGTTCTGCATCGGGAGCGGCGAGGGGCGCTTCGAACGCGTCGTGGAGTCGCTGCGCGACGGGCGCGCCCTCGACGGCATCCCGGGGCTCTACCTCCGCACGGCCGACGGCGCGCTCCGCTCGACGGGCCGCGCCCCGGAGCCGGCCCTCGACGACCTCGCGGCGCCCGACTGGTCGCTCGCCGATCGCATCGCGCCGCGCCGCAGCGTCGCGAACGACTTCCTCGATGTTGGCATCGAGACGCAGCGCGGGTGCGTGTTCAAGTGCGAGTTCTGCACGTATCGCACGCTCGCGCCGCCCAACATCATGAGCGTCGAGCTGGCCGTCGAGCGCATCATGGCGACGCGCAGCCTGCCGCGGGCGAT
>CANMAT010000556.1 GCA_947494865.1 Deltaproteobacteria bacterium | reverse complement strand
GGCCGTGCCGCGCACCCAGGCCGACGGGGCCTCCGTCGATGTGTTCTCGGCCAACGACGCGCACCGGCTCGGACGCCGCGCGCTGCCCCTCCGCGACGCGCCCTCGACGGCCCTCGTGCGGGCCCTCTACGCCGAGGGCTTCGCCTTCGAGGGGAGCCGATCGCTCCTGCTGGCTTCGCCGCTCGGGGTGACCGTGCTCGGGGCCGCCTCGAGGCCCGAGACGCGCGACCCCTCCGAGAGCCTCTGAGGGCCCGACGGGCGGGCGCCGCGTGGCGTCGTCGTCCGGTGGCGAAAGAGAGTGCGGGAGTTGTTGGCGTTCGTGAGCGGATCCGTGGTAAGCGGTGCGTTGCACGGCGTCGCGTCCCCGGGGCACCCCCTACGCCGTGCTTCGACCGTATCGACTGGCGGTCCTTAGGGTTTCGCCAACCGGGGTATCCGAGCCGCTGCAGGCTCGGGCGAGGCCTCTCGCGCATCAGGACGAAGCGCGGGCATGCGGTCGCGTGCGTACGGCTCGTTTCGAGCCGCCGAGACACGCGGCGACGGTCCACCGGCGCGGCCCTCCTCAAACGGGAGCGCGCAGGGCATCCAACGCGGAGCAGACACGTGACGAATCACGGTCCCGACATGAGAGATCCCGACGAGACCCCCGAGCTCGATGAAGACCTTCACGAGCGCGACGGCGACGACGGTGGCGACGACCACGACGAGCCCGACGGTGGCCGCTCCGACGGCGACGACGACGAGGCACTGCCGGAGATTCCGCGCGCGGAGGAGTCGCACAACCGCGAGCCTCCGCCGCCGCTCCCGCTCACCCCCGCGACGGCCGCCATCGCGCGCATGAGCGAGCGATCCCTCTCGCGCACCGTCGGGATGAACGCGTACCAGAAGGGCCGCGGCTACGCGCGACGGGGCAACGTGTTCGACGCCGGCGTCGAGGCGTGGCTGGCGCGCGGCAAGGTGCACGGCCGCGCCGCGGCGCCCTACGACGTCAAGATCGACATTCAAGAGTCCGGCGCCTTCCAGTCGGCCTGCTCGTGCCCCGCGTGGCGCGGCCCCGAGCGGCACTGCAAGCACGTCGCCGCCCTCATCGTTCACCTGCGCGATCGGCTGAAGCACGTGCGCGACACGGTGATCGCGCAGCAGGCCCCTCCGCCGGCTGCGCACGGCCACGGCCACGGGCACCGCGACGACGACCGCAGAGGCGGCGGGGGCAAGCAGCGGAACAACAAGCGCGGCCGCCACGACGACGGGCCGCCCGTCGCGCGCGAGGTCGTCGTGCTCGACCGCTCGGGGCCTCGCGTCGTGAGCACGCACGGCGTCTCGGCGGCGCCGCTCCAGGTGGGCAGCGTCACGGTCGCACCCGTGGAACTCCGCGCGGGCTGGCAGGTGTGGATCCCCTCCGACGACCCCAAGCGCGCGCCTGACTTCGAGTACCGCTTGCAGGTGCGCTCGATGGCCATCGGGGTCACGGCCTACAACATCGAGACGCGCGCGGCGGTGTCGCCGGAGCTCGCCCTCGACGGCCTCGGGCCCTTCGTGAGCGCCCACCGACCCATTCTGCGCGCCCTCGCGCGCCAGGCCCGCGGCGGGCGGCAGACCACCGTCGAGCTCCGGGGCGAAGACGCGGCCGAGCTCCTCTCGCTGCTGCGCGGGCGCAGGGTGCTCGTCGAGCCCACGCTCATGGAGCTCCGCTTCGTCGACGACCCCCTCTCGCCTCGCATGGAGCTCGAGCTCGCGGCCGCCGCGGGCGTTCGGGTGAAGGTGCTCTTCGAGCGCAAGAGCGACCAGCGCCGCTACGGGCTGTCGTCGGGGCTGTGGTTCGAAGGTCAGCCGGGCTGGCACGTCGACACCACGCAGGGCCTCGCGCGTACCATCGTCGAGAGCGTCACGCCCGCGTGGCTCGAGCGCCTCTCGCGTGCGCCCTCCATCACGCACCCGCTCGAAGACCTCGGGCGGCTCCTCAGCGAGATCGTGCCCAAGACGGCCTTCGCGCTCGGCACCGAGCTCCCGGACCTCACGACCATCGCCGACCTCGTCGACGCCACGCCCACGTTCACCCTCCGCGCCGAGGGCGACCTCACGGTGGTGCGCGCCACGCTGCGCGCGGTGTACGACGAGGTCGAGCTCGACGTCGCGCCGGCCGAGCTCCCGCCGCCCCTCGCGATCGGCGCGGGTACGGCCGATCGCCCGAAGGTGATCCGTCGAGACATCGGCGCCGAGCGCGAGGCCGCCGACACGCTCTTCAGCCTCGGGCTCGGCCTCCCCGAGGGGCACGACCGGTGGTTTGAAGCGCACGGCGAGCAGGCGACGGCGTTCTGGACCGAGGGCATCGGCTCGCTCCCCGACACGTGGGACCGGTACATCCCCGACGATCTCATCGACGTGACCGTGCGCGAGACGCCCGTGACGGCGCGCGCGCGGGTCTCGTCCGGCGTCGACTGGCTCTCGCTCGACGTGGAGTTCGAGAGCGAGGGCAGCAAGGTCAACGAAGACGACCTGCGCCGCGCCATCCTCGAGGGCCGCCGCCTCGTGCGCCTCGAAGACGGCACCTACGCGCCCATCTCGAAAGAGAAGGTCGAAGAGGTGCTCCTGCGCATGGCCGAGATCTTCGCGGCGGGGCGCAAGCAGATCCCGCTCTCGCAAGCGGGCCGCGTGCAAGACCTCCTGCGCCTCGTGCCCGGCGCGCGCGTCGAGCCCGCGGCGCGCGACCTCATCGCGTCGCTGTCCGACCGGCGCTTCGAGATCCTCGCGAGCCCGAAGGCCCTCAAGGCCACCATGCGGCCCTACCAGACCGAGGGGTTCTCCTGGCTGGTCTTCTTGCACAAGGCCCGCACGGGCGGCGTGCTCGCCGACGACATGGGCCTCGGCAAGACGCTGCAGACCCTGGCGTTGCTCACCTGGCTGCGCGACGAGGCCGAGCGCTCTCCCGCGAAGGTCGAGGCCGCGCCCGCGGCGGTGGTGGTGCACACCGTGATCGACGGTCCCCCCAAGGGCGTCACGCATCGCACGTCGGCGACGGCGGCGGTGGTGCCCGCGGCGCGCGCGCGCAAGCCCGCGGCCGACGACGGCGCGAAGCGCAAGGTGAAGAAGGTCGTCGAGGAGCCCGCGAAGTTCGCCGCGGTCGACGAGGCCGCGAAGAAGAAGGGCGCCAAGAAGGCCGAGGAGCCCGCGAAGTTTCGTCCCCCGCTGTCGCTCGTGGTGGCGCCCACCTCGGTGGTCACCAACTGGCTCCGCGAGGTCGAGCGCTTCGCGCCGCACCTGCGCGCCGTGGCGTGGACGGGGCCCGACCGCGAGAAGCGCCTCCACGAGGTGGAGGGGGCCGACATTCTCATCACGAGCTACGCGCTCCTGCGCCGCGACGAAGACTTCTTGCAGAAGTACGACTTCGCCTACGTGATCCTCGACGAGGCGCAGAACATCAAGAACCCCCTCTCGGCCACGGCGCGCGCGGCGAAGAAGATCCGCTCGCAGCGCAGGCTGGCGCTCACGGGCACGCCCATCGAGAACCGCCTCTCGGAGATCTGGTCGATCTACGATTTCCTCTCGCCGGGCATGCTGGGCGACCTCGGGGCCTTCGAGGAGCGCTACGCGCGGCCCATCGACCGCGGCGACCACGAGGCCACGCGGCGTCTGCGCGCGGTGATCCATCCGCTCGTGATGCGTCGCACGAAGAGCGAAGTTGCGAAGGACCTGCCCGACCGCATCGTGGTCGAGCGCGAGTGCGAGTTGCCTAGCGCGCAGCGGTCGCTCTACGGTCAGGTGCTCGCGCAGGTGCGCGCCAACGTGATGGGCGAGCTCGAGCGCGTTGGCATCACCAAGAGCCAGCTCGCCATTCTGGCGGGCCTCACGCGGCTGCGTCAGGCGGCGTGCGACCCGCGGCTCCTCAAGCTGCCGGGCGACTTCGTCGACGAAGACTCGGGCAAGCTCGACTCGCTCCGGGAGATTATCTCCGAGGCGATTCAGTCGGGG
>CANMAT010000555.1 GCA_947494865.1 Deltaproteobacteria bacterium | reverse complement strand
GTACGGCACCCCCGAGCGGATGCACGCGTACGCGTAGATGGCGCTCGGCGCGATGTCGTCGCTCGAGGCGCGCAGGCCCGCTTCGAAGGCCTCGAGCGTGGCGTGCGTGTCGGTCGTGGCGCGCCACGTCTCGGTGGAGCCGCACCAGATGGCGACGCAGCGGTCGACGCCGCGCTCAACCTTGAAGCGCGCGATGTCGGCCATGAGCTGCTCGGCCAGCTCCATCTTCGAGGCGGCCGTCTTGGTGTTGGGGCCGTCGAGCTTCTTCACGTACCCCGTGTCGAACACGGCCGACATGGGGCGAATCTCCTGGAGGAAATCTTTGACCGACGCGAGGTGCTCTTTCGAGAGCACGCCGGCCTTCGACGCGGCGGTGTAGGCGTCGTCGTGAAAGATGTCCCAGGCGCCGAACTCGAGGCTCTCGAGGGGCGCGAGGGGCACGAAGTCGCCGATGCGGGGCGAGCGGTTGTCGGTGCGGCGACCGAGGCGAATCGTGCCCATCTGCGTGAGCGAACCGACGGGCTTCGCGAGGCCCCGGCGGATCATCTCGGTGCCCGCGATGAACGTGGTGGCCACGGCACCGAGGCCGGGCAACAGCACGCCCAGCTTGCCTTGAACCGGCGCGATGGTGGGGGGTGTCTTCATGAGGGCGCGGAACCTATCAGAACCGCGCGGTGGGTAAAGCGAACGCTCAACCCTTCGAGAACGTGAGCTTGATCTTGTCGTCGGTCACGTCGGCGTGGGCGGTGCCGCCCTCGGTGAGCTCGCCGAAGAGGAGCGCCTCGGCGAGGGGCTTCTTGAGCGCGGTCTCGATGAGGCGCGCCATGGGACGGGCGCCGAACGCAGGGTCGTAGCCCCGATCGCCGAGCCACGCGCGCGCCGCCGGCGAGAGCGTGACGGTGACCTTCTTCTCGTCGAGGAGGCCCTGGAGCGCGGCGACCTCCTTGTCGACGACGCGGAGAATGACCTCGGCGGTGAGCCCGAGGAAGCGCACGATGCCGTCGAGGCGGTTGCGAAACTCGGGGGTGAACGTGCGCTCGAGCGCGGCCTTGGCGCGCGAGTTGTCGACGGTGCCCTCGGTCTTGCCGAAGCCGACGACCTTCTCGGTCATCTCGCGGGCGCCGGCGTTGGTGGTCATGATGAGCACCACGTTGCGAAAGTCGGCCTTCTTGCCGTTGTTGTCGGTGAGGGTCGCGTGGTCCATCACCTGGAGCAGGATGTTGAAGAGCTCGGGGTGAGCCTTCTCGATCTCGTCCATCACCACCACCGAGTACGGGTGCTTGGAGACGGCGTCGGTGAGCAGGCCGCCCTGGTCGAAGCCTACGTACCCGGGCGGGGCGCCGATGAGCCGCGACACCGTGTGGCGCTCTGAGTACTCGCTCATGTCGAAGCGCAGAAACTGAACGCCGAGCACCTTCGCGAGCTGCTTGGCGAGCTCGGTCTTGCCGACGCCCGTGGGGCCCGCGAAGAGAAAGCTGCCGATGGGCTTCTCGGGCGAGCGCAGCCCCGAGCGCGACAGCTTGATGGCGCTCGAGATCGCCTCGATGGCCTCGTCTTGACCGAAGATCACGGCCTTCAGATCCGCGTCGAGGGTCTTGAGCCGGTCGCGCTCCGAGCCGGTCACCGTCTTCTCGGGGATGCGCGCCATCTTGGCCACGATGGTCTCGACGTCGTGCAGGGTGACGCGACCCGCGCGCTCGGCCGCCGGGCGCATGCGATCCTGCGCGCCGCACTCGTCGATCACGTCGATGGCCTTGTCGGGCAAGAGGCGGTCGTTCACGTACTTGGCCGAGAGCTCCGCCGCGCCCTTGAGGGCCTCGGAATCGTAGGTCACCCCGTGGTGCTTCTCGTACTGGGGCGCGAGCCCTTCGAGAATCTTGATGGTGTCGGCCACCGAGGGCTCGCCCACCTCGATCTTCTGAAAGCGCCGCGCGAGCGCGCGGTCGCGCTCGAACGACGATTTGTACTCGGAGTACGTGGTGCTCCCGATGCAGCGCAGGCGGCCCGACGAGAGGGCGGGCTTGAGCATGTTCGAAGCGTCCATCGATCCGCCCGAGGTCGCCCCGGCGCCCACGATGGTGTGAATCTCATCGATGAAGAGAATCGCGTCGGGGTGATTCTGCAGCGCCTTGAGCACGGCCTTGAGGCGCTCTTCGAACTGCCCGCGAAACTTGGTGCCCGCGAGGAGCGCGCCCATGTCGAGGGAGTACACCGTCGCGTTCTTGAGCACCTCGGGCACGTTGCCCTCGTGGATGCGCAGCGCGAGGCCCTCGGCGATGGCGGTCTTGCCCACGCCGGGCTCGCCCACGAAGAGTGGGTTGTTCTTCTTGCGACGGCAGAGAATGCGCACCGTGCGCTCGAGCTCGAGCTCGCGCCCGATGAGCTGGTCGATCTTCCCTTCGGCCGCCTGCTGGTTGAGGTTCTGCGTGAACTGCTCGAGGGGGTTCTTCACCGGGGCTCCGCCCTCGTCGTCTTCGCCCTCGCCTTCGCCGCCGTGCCCTGGCGCGCCTTCGGGGCGACCGAGCGAGCCCGGGCCGCCATCGCTCGACGCGTCTTCGGCGTCGAACTTCGAGATGCCGTGCGAATAGAAATTGATGAGGTCCATCCGCGTGACGCCCTCCTTCTGAAGGAGGTAGAGCGCCTGCGACTCGTCTTCACGGTAGAACGAGATGATCACCGACCCGACGTCGATGGCCTTCTGCTCCGCCGAGATGGCGTGCATGGCCGCGCGCTGGAGCACGCGCGTGACCCCCAACGTCTGCTGCACCTCGAGGCGCTGCGCGGCGGGCACGCGCTCCTGCGTCTCGGCGAGCACGTCGCGCAGGGCCTTCTCGAGGCGCTTCACGTCGGCGCCGCATGACCGCAGGGCCTTGCGCGTCCACTCGTCGCCCAGAAACGCGAGGAGCAGGTGCTCGAGCGTCACATACTCGTGGCGCAGCCCCTCGGCCTCGGAGACCGCGCGGCGGAGGGCGGCCTGGAGTTCTTTGGTCACGGTCGGTTGCGATGCCATTCAGTCGTCCTCCGGTTCCATCGTGAGCAGGAGCGGAAACTCGTTCTCGCGCGCGAGCTCTTCGGTCTGGTGGATCTTGGTCTGCGCCACCTCGAAGGTGTACACGCCCGCCACGCCGATGCCCCGCTGGTGCACGTGCATCATGATCTGCACCGCGTCGCCCTCGCTCTTGCGAAAGACGGCCACCAGGATGCCGACCACGAACTCGCGCGTCGTGTAGTGATCGTTGTGCAGGAGCACCTTGAAGAGCCGGGGCTTCGCCAGCTTCTTCTCGTTCCTCGTCTCGACGATCGTGCCCGAATCGAAGTCTTCTCTCGGTCTGCCTGCCATGAAATCGCTCCCATTCTAACCACGTGCGGGCGGAGTCCAGGGCTTCATGCCGGCCTCTTCGGCGATGCCCGACAGCTCCGTCGCGAGGCTCTCGCGCTCGCTGTCGACATAGCGCTTGATGGCCCGCTCGAGCCCCGGGTGAAACACCCGATGCGCCGACCGCGTGACCACCGGCACGAAGCCCCGCGAGAGCTTGTGCTCTCCCCCGGCGCCGCCCTCGAACACCTTCACCCCGCGACGGATGCACTCCTCGATGGAGTGGTAGTAACACACCGCGAAGTGCAGAAAGGGGTGCTCCTCGAAGCACCCCCAGTAGCGCCCGTAGAGGTGCGTCGCCGAGGCGACGTTGAAGGCCCCGGCGATCACCTGTCCGTCGCGCCTCGCCTCGACCAGCTCGACGTGATCGCGAAAGGTCTTGAGGACCCGCTCGAAGAACGCGGGCGTGAGGTAGCGCCGCCCCCACACGAACTTGTCGACCGTGGAGACATAGATCCGATGCACCAGCGCGGCGTCGGCGGCGGAGAGGTCGGCGCCGCGGCGCGTGCGGAGCGCGATGCCCTGGTCGACGTGCGCGTCGGTCTCTTTGCGCAGGTTCTTTCGGCGCCGCGACGTGAAGCGCGCGAGGTAGTCG
>CANMAT010000554.1 GCA_947494865.1 Deltaproteobacteria bacterium | reverse complement strand
CGATCGCATCGTCGCGGCGACGCGCGCCGTCGTTCCGTCGCTCCGCGCGGTGAGCTTCCAGCGGCTCAAGCGAGCGCGCACGGTGTCACGCGTGCTCTCCGTCGAAGGGCGCAGCGTCACGGTGCCCGAGAGCACCATGCTCATCGCCGACGAGCTGATGCTGAAGTTCGCCGACACCGAGTTTCTGCCCGCGCACGCCGCCAGCGAGGGCACGCTCCTCGCGCTCGGCACGCTCACGCGCCTCTACGCGGCACCGTCGCCGCGCATCGTGTTGATCGACGACATCGACCGCGCCCTGCACCCCCGCGCGCAAGGCGAGTTCATCGCAGCGCTTCGCGCGGCGCTCGCGTTCTTCCCCGAGATGCAGATCGTCGCGACGACGCACTCGCCGTACCTCGCCGACCATTTCGAGCCCGACTCGGTCGTGGTGCTCGGGCGCCCCGACGAGGGTCCGATCGTCGCGCGACGACTCTCGGAGCACCCCGATCAGAAGCTCCTCAAGGCGATGACCACCGGAGAGTTTCTCACGGCCTCAGGCGCTGGTTGGTTCGGACCGTGACCCTCACGGTCACACACTGCGCGGAAGACGCGCTCGCCGCGGGACTCTCGTCGCTCCTCACGGACCGCGTGATCGCCGAGCGCGCCGCCTCGCTCTGGCTGCGTGACCTCTGGTCGGAGGAGAGCCTCCTCCCCGAGGCGCGTCGCTTCGTGGACCTCGAAGGCCGCCCGGGCTTCACGGATCGATCGCACCTCGGGCATGTCGAGCGACAGCGACGTTTTCGCGTGCACCCGCGACACCTCGCAACGGGCCGATCGCTGGGCGGCAACGCCGCGCTCGCGTACAAGTGCGTGCGGCTCACGGCTGCGGCCGACGTCGACGGTCAGCACGCGCTGCTCATCGCCTTCGACACCGACCACAAGCCCGTCGAAGAGCGCTGCCACGCGGGCGTCGAAGCCGCGAAGCACGGCACGACGATCGCGCTCGCGGTCATCGTCGCCGAGGCGCACCCGGAGTTCGACGGGTGGGTCATCGCGGGCTTCGTTTCCGCGTCGAATCGCGACCACGCGGCGCTCGCGGCGGTGCGCGCATCGCTGCGCGAGGCGGGCTACTCCATCGACCCGCTCACCGAACCCCACAGACTCACGAGCACCGTCGCCAACGACGCGCGCGACGCGAAGGCCCTCTGCAAGGCGCTGCTCGGGCTCGATCAGCAGGCGGCGCCGGGACACCCCGCGGTTGAAGCGTGCGTGCGGAATACGTCGCTCGACACCCTCCTCTCGCGCGCTGGCGTGGCCGGGTTGAACCGGTTTGTCGACGATGTCACCCGCGGGGTACTTCCGCTCCTCGAAGGCGGCGCCTCACGCGCTTGAGAGCGCCCCGCGGTCGGCTTACACGTCATGTTTGTCGGCTTACATGACATGTTTGTCGTCGCCCCCTCGCAGACACCTTGCGACGAGCGCTGTTGCCGACCACCCTCCGGCCCCTATGGAGATCACCGACTCGCGCGCGGGCGCCTTCGTCGACCCCGACCTCGCGGCGCGCCTCGCCGACGCGCCCCTCGACGACGCCGACGCCCTCGCGCGCGCCCTCGACCACGAGTGGAACGACGGCCTCTTCGCCGCCATCGCGCGGTGGACCGAGCTCGCGCGCCGCGACGCGCCCGCGTACGACTTCTACCGCGACCTGCTCCCGAAGCTGCGCGCGTGGGCGCTCGACGCGCACCCGCACCGCCCGCTCGACCTGCTCCGCGCGGGTGAGACCGCGCGCGTCGCCCTCTCGCCGCGGCACGCGCGGCACCTGCTCGCGTGCGCGTTCTTCCTCGGCACCCTCGACTCGCTCACCGCCGGGAGCCTCTCGCTCACGGCGCTCTACCGCTCGCCGCAGCCCTCGTCGATCGAGCGCATCGTGTGTCTCTTCGCCTACTTTCACGGCGCCGACGAGGCCGACGACGACCCCACGATCACCCTCGCCCGCCACCGCCTCGACGCCGCGCGCGCCCCCGACTGGCGCGCCCTCGACACGCCCATCGCCGCCGCGCGGGTGCGTCTTCACACCGGTCGCATGGAAGACTCCGACGCCGAGGTCTTCTTCGACTTCGCCAACCGCGACCTGCACATTCACGCCATCATTCCGTCGCTCACGCAAGAAGAGGTGCTCTTCTCCACGTGCCCCGAGCTCTTCCCCGCGCTGCTGCTCTGCGAGCGCATGGGCGACGACGAGGTCATCGTGATCGACGGCGCCCGACGCGTCTGCGAATACGAGGGCTACCTCCGCAGCTTTCGCTTCACGGGGCTCCGCGCCGACCGCAGGGTGCACGAGGTGCTCGCCGCCGACGCCGTGTTCTACAACCACTTCACCGCCGAGGGCGTCACGCGCGATCTCAACAAGGCCTGGCTCGGCTTCGTGTCGTGCAGGGGCCGACGCGTCTCCACGGGCCACTGGGGCTGCGGCGTGTTCGGCGGCAACCGCGCGGCGAAGTTTCTTCAGCAGTGCTGCGCGGCGGCGATGGCCGACGTGTCGCTCGACTACGCCACCTTCGGCGACGAAGACTCGGCGACGGCGCTGCGCGGGCTCCTCGCGGCGCTGAGCGATGCGGGGGCCACGGTGGGGTCCGTCGCGCGCGCCCTCAGCGACTACGACGGCACAAACAACGACGACGAGGTCATCGCACACGCGCTCGCCCGCGCTGCCGCGACGCCCCCGGCGTGAGCCTGCGTGCAGCAGCGATGCCGGTGGCTCAGCGCGGGCGCGGCAGCTTCGCCTCGATCGCATCGACGGCGTCTTTGGCCTCTTTCAACCCGCACTTCATGGCCTCTTTGTAGACCTTGATCGCCTCGATCTTGTTGCCCTCGCGGAGCAGCCGGAGCACCGCGGGGTTGGCCCCCTGCGGCCCCGAGGGAGCCCCCGGCGCCACGGCCTGAAACGTCGCCCCGCAGTATCCGCAGCCCGCCGCGCCCGGCGCCACGCCCGCTCCGCAGTTGTCACACTTCGCGCTCTTCATGGTGCGCGAAGGTACTCCCATCGCCCGTGGGTTCGCACCGCGCTGTTTGCGATCGTGGGGGCCGTGGTCGTGTATATCTACGCGCGATGGCGAAGACGCAGCGACAGACCCGAAGCGACGACCGGCCCTCCCTCGAGCAACAGATCGCAGAGCTTCACCGCAAGAACGACGCGCTCGAGGCGCGCCTCGCGAAGGGCCCCACCGACGAGACGTGGTTCACGCCGGGCCTCATGTCGGTGCTCTTTCTCGCGCTCTTCGGGGCGCTGTGGGTGCGCTACGTGCCGTCGCTGCGCGCGCCTCGCGCGCCCGTCGTCGAGGCCGGCGCGCCCGACGAGTACAACCCGCCGCCGCGCTGAAGCCTCACCACCACTCCCAGTGCCACGCCTCGGTGGGCACCGTGCGACGAAAGCCGAAGCGTCGCCCGTTGCGCTCGAGCCATCGCAGCACACCCGGCGCGCGGGTGTTGAGGTCGAGCGCGTGGCCGCTCTGATGGTTCGAATGCCCCGGCACCGCCGCGAGGTTGCCCTGGCCCCGCTGATAGGCGCGGTAGAGGGCCTGCTGGTGCTCCATCGTGCGAAACCCGCTCACGATGTGCAGGTGCACGCCCGCGCGCTCGGCCGCTTCGTACATGCGCCGATAGGCCGCCGCGGTGTGGCGCTCCACGGGTTTGCCGTCGAGGCGCGTCACCTGAATGCGCACCGCGCGGCCGTCGACGTAGCCCTGCGCGGGCCCCTCGGGCACATTGTCCGACGTGACCCCGCGCGTGGGCCCGCTGCCCGCGTTGACCCTCGGGCCGCTCGCCGCGGTGTGTCCCGGGCGCGCACGCGCGCGGGGCGGCGGAGGTCCGTCGCCGAGGTCGTCCATGACGCCGTCGCCCACGTCTTCGGGGTCGGTCTCTTGCACCAGGGCGCCGTCGGTCGCGGCATCGCGCGACGCGTCGCCCGGCGCGTCGTCAGAGACCGCCGCGCT
>CANMAT010000553.1 GCA_947494865.1 Deltaproteobacteria bacterium | reverse complement strand
GAGGTCGAGTTCGACACCGCCGGCCTCGAAGAGATCGACGACGTCGGCTTCGACGAGGAGTTCGACGAGGGCGTCGAGGGCGCCACTGTCGAGAGCCCCGCGGGCGCGGCCCCCGTCGATTTCTTCAAGGGCGAGCCGCAGCAGCACCAGTCGGGTGGCGCGGTTCGCGTGGTGCGCGCCGTCGTGCTCGGCGCGGGCGAGCAGCGACACCTCCCCGAGACGCCCCACGACGCGCACCGCCATGAGCCCGTCGTGGAGGCCGCGACCGTCGAGGCGCCCGCCGCGGTGCTCGCGGCCTTCGACCCCGCGCCGCCGCGGGGCCAGGCGTCGGTGTTTCCCGTCGACGATCGCACCACGGTCGACCCGCCCGGCGCCGAGCGATACGCCCCCGCGCCGCAGGTCGTCGCGGCGCCGGCGGCGGCGGTCGTGCACGTCCCCGCCGCGCCTGTGACGGAGTTCGCGGCGACGCCCGTCGAGCGCGTCTCCGACCCGATGATCGACGCCGGGCGCTCCTCGGCGGCGCATCCCGTCGCCGCAGCGCGCGCCATCGGCACGCGCACGTCGGCCGTTCCCGCCGAGCCGCGGCCCGCAGCGCAGCCGCGCGTCGCAGCGACGCCGGGTTCGCGCCTCGTGCTCGCCATCGAGACGGCGCAGGCCGCGGAGGCGTCGGGCCAGATCGACAAGGCCATCGACGCGTGGAAGATGGTCGCGCGGCAAGACGCGACCAACGGCGACGCCCGCGCCTCGCTCGTGCGGCTCTACACGGCGTCGGGCCGGTGGAACAACCTCGTCGAGCTGCTGCGGCAGGAGCTCGAGGCGCTCGGCGGCGCGCGCCTCGGCGCCGACCCGGCCCACAAGGATCGCAAGCTCGAGATCCTCCGCGAGATGGCCGACATCTACCGCGACCGCCTGGGCCAGGAGCCCATGGTGGTGCAGACCTACAACTCCATCCTCGCGCTCGAGCCGGGCGATCGCTCGGCCCTCGTGGCGCTCGCGACCAGCTACGAGAAGCTCGGGCGCTTCACCGACGTGGTGAAGGTGCTCGACCAGCAGGCCGAGCACTCGGAAGACGCCGTCGAGAAGGTCGCCCTCCTCCGGCGCATCGCGCAGATCTGGCTCGACCGCTTCAACAACGTCAACAACGCGACGCGGCCCCTCGAGCAGATCCTCGCGATCACGCCGCACGACTCCGACGCCATCGCGCAGCTCAAAGACCTGTACGGTCGTCGCCGCGCGTGGCGGCAGCTCTTCGACGTCTCGCGCCGTGAGGCCGACTCCCTCGAGGGGCCCGCAAAGCGCGACGCGGTGGTCGAGCTCGCCAAGATTGCCGCCGAGAAGCTGAGCTCGTCGGGCGAGGCCGTCGCCCTGTGGCGCGAGGCGCTCGCGATCGACCGCAACACGGCGGGCGCACTCGACGCGCTCGAGAAGCTCACCGAGCGCGAGAAGGACTACGCCGGCCTCGCCGACGTGGTCGAGCGCCGCGTCGACGAGACCGCCGACGCCGAGCTCAAGGTCAGCCTGCTCATGAAGCTGGGCACGGTGTACGGCGAGCGCATGAGCGACCCCGCGCGCAGCATCGAGGCGTGGCGCCGCGTGCTCGCGGTGAAGCCCGGTCACCCCAAGGCGATGCGCGTGCTCCGCGACGCCTACACGGCCGCCGAGGAGTGGGACACGCTCGAAGACCTGTACGCCTCCGCGAGCGATTTCGAAGGCCTCGCCGACGTGCTCGGCGCGAGCGCCGACCGCGCGCAGAGCGACGCGACGCGCGTGGCCCTGTCGTTCCGCGCGGCGCGGATCTTCGAGGAGCGCCTGGGGCAGCCCGAGCGCGCCTTCCGCAGCTACGAGCGGGTGCTCTCCGTCGAGGCGCAGAACCTCCGCGCGGCCTCGGCCCTCGTGCCGATCTATCTCAAGGAAGAGAAGTGGTCGCGCCTGTCGCACCTCTTCGAAGTGCTCCTCGACGCGGTGCCCTCGGGCGACTACGTCGAGACGCTGTCGTACCTGCAGCGCCTGCGGGAGCTCGCCGCGACGCGCCTCAACGACCGCCCCGGCGCGTTCCGCTGGGCGCTCCGCGCATATCAGATTCGCCCCGAAGACGGCGAGCTCGAGGCGACCCTCGAGCGCAGCGCCGCCGACGCGGGCGCGTGGCGCGAGCTCGTCGAGACCTTCGACCTGCGCGCGGCTGCCGTTACCGAGCCCGTCGAGATCGCGCGGCTCCGCGACAAGGCCGCGACCCTCGAGGCCGACCGCCTCAACCTCATCGACAGCGCCATCGGGCGGTACAACGCCGCCCTCGCGGCCACGCCCGACGACGCGCACGTCATCACCACGCTCGACCAGCTGCTCCGCCGCGCGGGGCGCTGGGCCGATCTGCGCGCCCTCTTCGACCACCGCATCGCGCAGACAGAAGACGCCGAGGCGCGCCGCGGGCTTCTCTTCGAAGCGGCCCAGCTCGAAGAGGTGCAGCTCGACGACGCCGACGCCGCGAGCGGTCGCTTCCGTCGCATTCTCGAGGAGAGTCCGGGCAACGGCGAGGCCCTCGAGGCGCTCTCGCGGCTCTCGGAGTCGGCGGGCCGCTGGCCCGAGCTCGCGTTGCTCCTCGCGACGCGCCGCGACGCGGCGACGGGCGCCGAGCGCGCGGAGCTCGCCTTCCGTCTGGGCGACCTCAAGGCCCGCAGGCTCGGCGACATGGAGGGCGCCATCGCGTCGTTCCGTGAGGTGCTCGCGCTCGACGCGCACCACGGGGGCGCGCTCGGCGCGCTCGAGTCCATGCTCGACGAGGCGGCGTGGAAGGTCACCGCGGCGCGCATCCTCGAGCCCGAGTTCGAGGCCATCGGGCAGCACCGCAAGCTCGCGCAGGTGCTCCGCATCCTCCTCGACGCCACGAGCGACCGCGACGAGCGCCGCGCCCTCGGCCTGCGCCTCGCGCGGGTCTACGGCGAGCGCCTCGACGAGCCGCGCAACGGCTTCGAACTCCTTCGCACCCTCCTCGGCGAGCAGCCCGAGAGCGAAGACTTCGCCGACACCCTCGCCGAGTTCGCCGCCGTCGGCGGGTGGAACCAGGAGCTCGCCGAGGCCCTGGCCCAGATCGTCGACCGCGAGGGCCTCGACGCCGCTGTTCGCGTCCAGCTCGCGCGCCGCACCGCGGCGGTCTACGACGAGCGCCACGGCGACGCCGCCGCAGCCGAGCGCTTCCACCGCGTGGTGCTCGACGCGGGCGGCCTCGACCTGCACGCGTTCTCGTCCCTCAAGCGCTTCTATCAAGACCGCGAGCGCTGGGCCGACCTCCGCGCGCTGTACGCGGTGTGGGTCGCCCGCACGCCGGAGGCCTCCGCGCGCGTCGAGCTCCTCCACGAAGAGGCGCTCATGCTCGAGGAGATCCTCGACCAGGCCTCCGACGCGGCCGAGGTGTACCGCCGCGTGCTCGCCCTCGACGAGTCCAACGCCGAGGCGTTCCGCGCGCTCGACCGGCTCTACACGCGCCTCGCGCGCTGGCAAGACCTCGCCGAGCTCTTCACGCACCGCCTCGACCGCTCGGGCGTCGACGACGGCGAGGGCATCGAGCTCCTCTTCCGCCGCGGCGAGGTGCGCGAGCAGCACCTCAACAACCCCGACGAGGCTCTGCGCGACTACGAGCAGGTCGTCGTGCGGGCCCCTACGCACGGCGGCGCGCGCGCCGGCCTCGAGCGCCTCCTCGCGGTGCCCTCGCTGCGCCTCCACGCTGGCTCCGTGCTCGAGCCCCTCTACGAGTCCGACGGCGACGCGAGCGCGTCGAGCCTCGTCCGCATGCTCATGGTGCGCCTCGAGGGGACGGCCAGCGCCGAGGGTCGCGCGGAGCTCCACCGCCGCGTCTCCGAACTCCGCGAGCTGGTGCTCGACGACGCTGCGGGATCGTTTGAGGCCATGCAGCATGCCGTGCTCGCCGAGCCGACGAGCGAGGTGGTTCGGAGCGAGCTCCTGCGCCTCTCGATCGTC
>CANMAT010000552.1 GCA_947494865.1 Deltaproteobacteria bacterium | reverse complement strand
GCGCCGAGGCGGCCGCAGGTGAGCGCCACGTTGGCCAGCGCGCCGCCGGTGTGGGGCACGAAGAAATCGGCGGTGTCGACGGTGCTGCCGCGCGGCGAGCCGAACAGGTCGATGAGCGCCTCACCGAATGAGACGATCATCCCACAGACCCGGTCGGCGCTTCGGGGAGCTTGGGGTCGTGCTTGCGCGAGAGGCCCGCGAGGTAGATCTCGGTGCTCTCCTTGCGGCTCGCGTCGGGCTTGAGGATCTTCACGGTCTCGTAGCGCTCGCGCAGGGCCGCGCGCAGGGCTTCGAAGCCCTCGCCCTGAAAGATCTTCGCGATGAAGGTGCCGCCCTTCGTGAGGGTGGCGTCGGCGATGAGCATGGCGCGCTCGACGAGCTCTTCGCTGCGCGCGGCGTCGGCCTCGCGCACGCCCGAGGTGTGCGGCGCCATGTCAGACACCACGGCGTCGAAGGGGCCGTGCTCGGCGATGGCCGAGAGCGGGCACGCGAGAATGTCGAGCTCCGCCGCGCGAACGTGCTTGGGAACCGCAACGCGGAGGGGGTTGAGGTCGAGCGCCACCACCAGGCCACGCGGGCCGACCTTGGTGGCGAGGTACTGCATCCAGCTCCCGGGGGCGGCCCCGAGGTCGAGCACGCGGAGACCCGGCCGCGTGAGCTTCACGCGGCGGTCGATCTCTTCGAGCTTGTAGACAGACCGCGCCGCGAAGCCCTCTTTGTGGGCCTTCGCGGTGAACGGGTCGGGCTTGTTGCCGGGCTTCACGAGGTGCGACGCGCGCGGTCACCCGTCGCGCGTGGGGGATCAGGCCTTGACGCCCTTGCCACGGCGCTTGACGGCGCCGCGCAGGGTCACGATGCCGTTCTCGCCGCCGGGGGCCGAGCCCTCGATGAGCACGAGGTTCTCCTCCGGGAGCACCTTCACGACCTTGATGTTCTGCAGGGTCGAGCGCGAGTTGCCGAGCTGGCCCGGCATCTTCTTGCCGGGGAGCGTGCGACCGGGGGTCATGTTGGTGCCGATGGAGCCGCCGTGGCGGAAGTACTCGTGCGTACCGTGCGTGCTCACGAAGCCCGCGAAGTGGTAGCGCTTGAACACGCCGGCGAAGCCGCGGCCCTTCGAGGTGCCCGTCACGTCGACGAGCTGGCCCTCTTTGAAAATGTCGCCCACCGAGATGGTCTGGCCGACTTCGAAGCGGGCGGCGTCTTCCGCCGAGAGCCGCAGCTCCTTGAGGGTGCGGGGGAAGACCTCGAGGTCTTTGCCCTTCTTGCCTTGCACGGTGCGCGCGGCGACGCCGTTCTTCGTGAAGTGCCCGACGGCGGGCTTGTTGACGAGCCGCGCGGGCTTCTCGCCGAACGCGACCTGAATGGCGACGTAGCCGTCGTTCTCGACGGAACGCTTGCGCACCACGAGGCAGGGGCCGGCTTCGATCACCGTGACGCGCGCGACGTTGCCGTTCGCGTCAAAGATCTGCGTACAACCGAGCTTCTTGCCGATGAGTCCGAGATTGCTGTTCATAACTGCCTCAGGATGGGAGGGCCGCGGATATTACGGAGACTCGCCCGCACGTCAAGCGCCCTTCGCAGGAACGTGACGGCCCTCGCGCGCTTCGTGGCCCCATCGACCTGGAGCTCTGGCGGCGTATACGCCGGACATTTTACGTCGCGCGCCGAACGGCCGCGGCGCGGGGCTTTCGGTGCCAGCCGGGCGCGGCGTTGCGATACCATGGCGCCAACCGCCTGCGAGCCGGAAGTTTTTGTGTCTGAGTCCCCTCCCCACCGCACCCAAGAGTCGTTCGTGGTCGGTCGCTACCGCCTCACGCGGGTGATCGGCGCGGGCGGCATGGGCTCGGTCTACGAGGCCACGCACACGGGCCTCGGGATGCGCGTCGCCATCAAGACGCTCAAGCCCTCGCTGGCCGACAACACCATCACCAGCACGCGGTTTCTGCGCGAGGGCATCGTGGCCGCGAAGGTGCGTCACCCGCACGCGGTCACCGTGTTCGACGTGATCGAAGAGCAGGGCGTCTCGTACCTCGTGATGGAGTACCTCGACGGCGAGACGTTCAAGGAGCTGCTCGACCGCGAGGGGGCGCTCGAGCCCGCGCGCGCCGCCGACCTGCTCGTCCCCGTGGCGAGCGCGGTGTCGGCCGCGCACGACGAGGGCGTTGTGCACCGCGACCTCAAGCCCTCGAACATCGTGCTGGCCCGCGAGCGCACGGGCCTGGTGACCCCCAAGGTGCTCGACTTCGGCCTCTCGTGGGCGGCCGACGAGGCGCTGCCCTCGGGCGACATCACGCGCTCTGGTGTGGTGCTCGGCACGCTGCTCTACATGGCCCCCGAGCAGGTGCGCAACGCGCGCCAGGCGAGCGCCGCGAGCGACCAGTACTCGCTCGCGGTGATCTTCTACCAGGCCGTCACGGGCACGCGGCCCTTCTTGCGCGAGACGCAGTTCGACATGATGAACGCCGTCGTCTCGGGCCAGCACGCGGCGCCTCGCGCAGTGCGTCCGGGCCTCTCGGCCGAGCTCGAGGGCGTGATCGAGCGCGCCATGCACGTCG
The DNA here is from genome assembly GCA_947494865.1 of Deltaproteobacteria bacterium. Taxonomy (GTDB): domain Bacteria; phylum Myxococcota_A; class Polyangia; order Polyangiales; genus CAISKJ01. Next base: position 1,421 of record CANMAT010000552.1, on the reverse strand, counting down.
ACCCGGGCCTGCGCTTCCCCAGCGTGCACGCCTTCGCCCGCGCGCTGCTCCCCTTCGCGAGCCCGCATGTGCAGGCGCTCTGGGCGCCCGTGTTCGAACTCCCCTCGCCCACCTTCGCGGCCCCGGCACCGGTCTCGTCGCTCGTCCCCGTGGCGCGCCCCGCGCGCGTCGCCGACGCGCCGTCGTCGCCCGCCGCGCAGCCCCCCTCGACGGCCGCGTGGCTCGCGCAGTCTCCCTCGCGCGCGGTGCTCATCGGCGGCGCCGCCTGCGTGGCGTGCCTCGCCCTCGGGCTCCTCATCGGCGCCTCGTCGGGCGATCCCCCCGCCGATGTCGCGCGCCCCGCGGCCCCCATCGCGGCGACGCCTCCCGCGGCGCCCGCTCCCATGCCCTCGCTGCCCGCCCCCGCGCGTCAGGTCGTGGCGCCCGCGCCCGCCCGCCCCGGGGCCGCCCGAACGCCCGTGGTGCAGCAGCTCCGCCTCGACCCCGCGCCGACGGTCCCCGCGGCGCCCGCCGACGCGGGCGTGTACGTGCCCCGGTACTCGAGCCCCCAGTTTCTCGACCGCACGCGCCAGCAGCAGCTCGCGCCCGCGCCCGCTGACGAGCGCCGCCGCGGCGAAGGCCCGTAGCGGGGCTATCTTCAGCGCGCGAGAATGGTCTTCACGCGCGTGACGAGCTGCAGGTCGCGGTGAAACCCGAGGCGCTGGTCGGCCGCGAGCACGCGGGCGTAAAGGTCGACGATGGCCTCGCGCGCCGCGAGCACGCGGGGCTCGGCGGCGGGGTGGAGCTGGTTCCACTCGCCCGCGAGGCGGTGCTTGAACCACTCGCGCTGCGCCGCGTCGGCGAGCTGCGGGTCGTCGGGCGCGCGCGGCGTCGTGAGCATGAGGTAGAACCGCAGGCGCTCGGCGTTGCGGATGCGCTCGTCGCTCGACGGCGCCGCGGCCGCGTTGATGTGCTGCCCCGAGAAGGCCGTGAGGTCGCGGTACGTTCGCTCGACGGCCCCAGCGCTCACCTCGCGGTAGATGAGCGCCGCGTACACCGTGGCCGTGCGCACCTGCACGTCGCCGCCGACGTACATCCCGACGCGCATGTGCAGCGGCGCCCCGTCGAGCTCGAGGGTGCGAATGCGGTCGACGCGCGCGCGCAGCACGTCGAGGCGCGCGAGGGGCACCGGCGGCTGCACCGAGATGCAGTCGTTCATCGCCTGGCGAAACTCGTCGAGCATCGCGAGGTTCTCGGTGTAGGCGTGGTAGCCGAGCACGGGGAGGAGGAGCGCGAGCCCGAGCAGCGGCGCCGCCGCGGTGAGCTGCCGCTCGAGCCTGCGCTGCAGCCCCGACGCGCTCGGGCGTGCGAACTCGCGGTCTGCCAGCATCACCGACTGCATGAGGTCGCGCACGAACATCCCGCGCTCGCCGGTGGGCGCG
>CANMAT010000551.1 GCA_947494865.1 Deltaproteobacteria bacterium | reverse complement strand
TCGGGGTTGGAGAACTGGTCGAGCATCACGTAGCCGCCTTCGCTCACCTTCTGGCGCGCGTAGTCGATGCAGCCCTCCATGCCCCCCGCGGCCGACGTGAGGATCACCCGCGCCCCGTAGGCCTCCATCGTCTGCACGCGCTCGACGGTGGAGTTCTCGGGCATCACGAGGTCGATCTCGACGCCGTACGCGCGGGCCATCATGGCGAGGGCGATGCCCGTGTTGCCGCTGGTGGGCTCGATGAGCCGCGCGCCCTTCGGGATGGTGCCGCGCTCGACGGCGTTCTTGATCATCCACTTCGCAGGGCGGTCTTTTACGCTGCCCGCGGGGTTGTTGCCTTCGAGCTTGCCGAAGAGCCTGACCCCGTCGCGCCCGACGAGGGCCGACAGGTCGACGAGGGGGGTGTTTCCGATGAGGTCTGCGATGTTCATGGGCGATACTGTTGGAGCGTCTCTACCAGCGATTCGGGGAGCGAGAGCGTAGCGTCGAGGCCGTCGCGGCGCGCGTAGAAGCCCGCCCCTTCGCCGGACCCGAAGCGGTCGCCTACGACGATGCGCAGCGACTGCTGGCCCGCGTCGCCCGCGCCCGCGAACTCGAGCACCATGGTGGGCGTCGCGAAGCGCATCGCGGGCGTCGGCGGGCCGTAGCCGAAGACGCGCACCGCCGTCACGCTGGCGAGCTGGCTGAGCAGCGCGTCGACGCGCGCGCCGTCGGCCGTGGTGCCGGCCTCGGTGCGCCAGTCGTCGCCGGTCTTCACGAGCGCGATGCGCGAGGGCGTAGCGCCGCCGAGGGTGAGGGTGAAGCGCGTCACCGACTCGCGCGCGATGCGCAGCGCGCCGCGGTCGAGGTGCGCCGCGCTGGCCTGCTCGTAGAGCGATCGGGGCACCACGAACACGCCCGACTGACCTTCGAGGGTGGCGTACACCCCGCCGCCGGGCGCGCTCGCGCCGAAGGCGAGGGTGTAGCTGCGCACGGGCGCGGCCCCGTCGGCGCCGCCGTCGGCGTTGGCGAGGGCGCCTTCGAAGCGCGCCACCACGCGGGCGCGCGGTGCGGCGAGGCCGAACTGCGGCTGCAGCGTCGACGACACCCAGCGGTCGGCGGTGAGGGTGGCGATGCCGTGGGCGAGGTCGCTCGTGAGGGATGGGTCGGCCACGATCTCGACGGGGCGCGTGAGGCGCAGCGTGCCGTCGAGGCGCGCGATCTCTTCGTGGAGGGGCGCCGCGTCGATGACCATGGCGCGGAGCTGGTCGTCGGTCTCTTCGAGCACGGTGCGCGGCCTGAAGCGCACGGGCTCGACGCGCAGCGTCTCGGCCGCCGAGGGGGCGAACTGCATCACGAGGGGCTCGTCGTCGCGCGAGACGTAGAGCCCCTGCGCGTCGAGGGCGCCCACGAGCACGCGCTCGACGCCCTCTACGCCGGTGCGCTTCACCTCGATGACGATCTGCGCGGGCGCGAGGCCGTGCGCGGCGCGGAGGTCGCCCTCGAGGCGAGCGGGCGTGGAGAGGTCGTGGAGCGCGGTGAGCCAGGCCTCGATGGCCTCGGCGTCGACGGTGTTGGGCGAGTTGTCGGCGCGCCACGCCGAGCCGTCGCGGCGCAGCACGAGGTCGGCGCCCGCGGTGCCCGCGCCCTTCACGCGCACCTCGGAGACCTCGTCGGTGCGCGCGGAGAGAACATGGTCGTCGCGAAACCCTTCGGGGGGCGCGCGAAACCCGTCGGCGAACGATCGGCCCACGCACACGAGCGTGCCCGTGCCCTCGCGCACGGCGGTGTACTCGTCGTCGTGGCCGGGGCACGCGGCGCCCACGCGCAGCACGATGGGCTCGGCGCCCGACGCGCGGCGCACCTCGACGCGGAGCGACGGGGCGTCGAGGCCGTGGAGGCGCAGCGCGGCGGCGTCGACGTCGTCGGCGAGCACGCGCGTGGCGCGAAAATCTCTGAGCTCCGCGGTGACGGTCTCGACGGCGCTGCGCGAGGCGCGGCCGAGCGAGGGGGTGGTCATGGTCCACACGGCCCCGCGGCGCTCGAGCACGCGGCGCCCCGCGGCCACGGTGAACTCGATGCGCTCGAGGCGGTCGACGTCGACCTCGGCGATGCGACGGTCGCGAAACTCCACCGCGGCGCGGTCGAAGGGCTGGCCGAAGCTCTTGGGGAGCACCAGGGCGCGGGCTCGCGCGTCGCGGTTGCCCGTCGCGGCGGAGGCCTCGACGTACACGGCGTCTTCTTGCTCCACGGCGCCGCCGAGGGAGAAGCGCGCGGTCACCTCGTTGCCCTCGTGCACGACGACCTTCGCGCGCGGTCGCTCGAGGCCGAAGCGCTGCCGCGAGGTCGCGTCGAGGTCGCCGAGCGCGCGCTGCGACTCGGCGCCTTCGATCTCCGAGAGGAGGCGCTCGGCCTCGAGGAGGTCGGCGGGCCTACGCTGCCCGTTGCTGACGACGAACCACGCGTCGCGCTCGCGCACGAGTTCGAAGCGGCCCGACGAGTGCTCGACCTCGATGCGGCTCACGCGGTCGCGGTGAAACGCGCGAAACACGTTCTGCCGACGGGCCTCGAGCTCATCGGTCGTGGCGCTGTAGCGGTCGAACCAGATGAACGCCGCGCCGCCGAGCACGAGGCCCGCGAGGCCGAGCGTGGTGCGATAGCGCGCGATGCCGGTGCGCCTCACGACGACCTCCGCGCGCGCCACACGGCCACGCCGACGAGCGCCACCGCGAGGGGCACCAGGAGAATCACATAGAGTCCGATCTGCAAGAGGTCGCGGGGGCTCACGAGCAGGGCCGCGCGCGAGATGGGCCGCGAGGGGATGTTCACGAGCTCGCGGCGCGCGGTGATCCACCCCGCGACGGCCTCGGCGAACACGGCGTTGGAGAAGGTCGCGCGGGCCGCGGGGCTGAAGTACCCGTCTTCGAGCATGAGCGACGTGCCCACCACCACGAGCCTCCCGCCGGGCATCTCGGGCGAGCGCCGCGCCGCGCCCGGCACCTCGCCCGCCATCGCGATCTGAATGGGCCCCGGCACGTCGGCCGCGTCGCGCTCGGGCCCGCGGGCGCCGAGCTCACGGATGCTGGTCTCACCCCACGCCTGCGTCGACGTCTGGAGCAGCGACGAGGGCACCGTCTCGGCCCCCTCGGCGCGGGTGATGGGTCGCACGAGCTCCACCATCAGCGATGATCCGCGGAGGTCGCGCGTGAGCTCGTGCTCGTTCCACGCGTCGGCGCGAAACTGGCCGTGGGCGTTCTCGCGCACGAGGTGATCGGCGTCGATTTCGACCGTGGCTGCGGCGGGCAGGGCCATGCCCGCGAGGCGCACCACGCGCTCGAGGCCCGTGGGCGCGACCTGGCCCTCGAGCACCACGAGGTCGATGAAGAGGGCCACGTTGCCGCCCGCGCGGAGGTACCGCTCGACGGCCTGCGCGTCTTCGTCGGACCACGCGCGCTGAGGCCCGGCGATGATGAGCCCGTCGCAGTCGGAGGGCACGCCGTTGCGGCCGTGCACCTCGACCTCGCGCACCTGAAAGTTGTGGTGCCTGAGGTCTTCGGCGAGGCCCGCGCCGCCGCGGTCGCCCTGCGCCATGGGCATCTCGGCGTGGCCCGACGAGAAGCACAGGTGCGTGGCCTCGGCGCGGTCGACGTGCAAGAGGGCCTCGCTCACGGCGCGCTCGACGGTGATCTGCGCGTTGAGCACGCGCGAGATGCCCTGCTCGTCGCCGGGGTCCTGGCGCCCGAGCTCGCGGAGGGTCTCGCGCGCGACCTCCCAGTGGCGCGAGCCCTGCGCGGCGAGGATGCCCGCGCTCGCCACGGTGCGGTCGCCCTCGCGGTTCTGCAGGAGCTGCAGGTGAAACTGCTGCGCGAGGCCGATGAGCCGGTCGCGCTGGCGGTCGGGGTCGATGTAGTGAACCTCGAGGCGCCGCGACTCGGCGGCGTAGCGCTCGGCGAGGGCCGACACCTCGGCGTAGTGCTCCTCGTCGCGAGTGAGGAGCACGTAG
>CANMAT010000550.1 GCA_947494865.1 Deltaproteobacteria bacterium | reverse complement strand
GACGCGCGGTGCGCGCAGGCGCCGTCGACGAAGAGCGACACCGCGATGCCGGGGGGGCCGTCGACGACGCGCAGCTCGCCGAAGCCGAGGGAGGGCGCGAGGGCCTCGACGCGCCCCGCGAGGGCGGCCACGGGCGCGTCGCCGTCGAGGCGCACGCTCGCGGCGCCGCGCGCGCGCAGCCGACGCGCCCGCTGGGCGGTGAGGGCGGCCTGCGTGACGTCGCGCGCGGCGCCCGCGGAGATCGCCGCGAGGCATCGGACCCACGCCTCGTCGACGACGCAGACGTAGTCGGGGTCGGCGGGCTCGCCCTCGGCGGGGGAGAGCCACCCGCCGGGCGCGCCGCGCACGCACGCGATGGGCGCCGCGCGCGAGGCGAGGTCGACGAGGCCTCCGGCGGGCGAGCGCCACAGCGGGGCGCGCGCGAGGGCGTCGCGCAGGGCGGGGTCTTCGTTGAGCCCGCGGCGCCCGCGGTGGCCCACCCACGCCACCAGGAAGGCCCGCGCGGCGTCGCCTACGTCGCCGGCGTGCGCGGCGGTCGCGAGGCGCGCCGCGAGGGCCAGAGCGCCGACCTCGACGAGGCGCTCGACGGCCTGCTCGCCCGTGGGCGTGAGCGCGTCGAGGCTCGTGCGCAGCAGGCGTTCGGACGACAGCGCCACGCGCGCCACCAGGGGGTAGCGCACCCGCGCGGGCGCGCGCTCGACGGTGATCACGCCGTCGATGAGGCACTGGACGCGCGCGCCGTCGGCGCTCGCCGCGGGGGCGACCGCGATGGAGCCCGCGGGCTCTGACGCGACCGCGACGGGGCCGGCGGCGCCCAGCTCGCCGAGGGCGTCGAGGGTGGCTTTGGGGCGCGCGTCGAGGGCGGCGCGGGCGATGCGTCGGGCGCGCTCTCCCTTCCGGTGGGGGAGCTGCGCGGAGGCGTCGGCGAGCGCGAGCCCCGTGGCGCGGGAGAGGGCCTCGACGAGGTCTTGCGAGGGCAAAATGATGGGCTCGAAGCCCTCGCCGTCGACGTTGGCGGGCGCCTGTCGCAGCACCGGGAGCGCGCCGCGCCCCTCGCCGAGGCGGTAGACGAGCGCGTCGACGGAGGTGCGCCGCACCTGGTCGGTGGCGTCGTACACGGGCACCAGCGGCGCGCGCCCGATGGCCTCGCCGAGCGCCTGGTGCTCGGGCGCGCGCTTGATGGCCGCGAGCGCGGCGAGGAGGAAGCGCAGCGTCGGCACGTGGCGCGCTTCGTCGTCGGGCGACGCGGGTGCGTCGCGCGCGCCGTTGAGGGCGTCGGCGAGGGCGCGCGCGAGCTCGACGCCGGCGCGGTCGAGGAGCCGCTGGGCCTCGCGCGAGAGCGCGCCCGCGAGCGCGCCGTTGCCCGACGGGTCGGGGGTGAGCCCGTCGTCTTCGAGCACCACGAGCGCGTGGCCGAAGGGCGTGGCGTGGGCGCGGCTCCCGAGCGAGCGGCCCGCGTGCACGAGGGTGAGCGCGCCGCGTCCGGCCTGCGGGGCGGGGGCGACGGCCATGCGGGCGCCGTCTCCCGCGACGGTCACCCAGGGGAGGGCGTCGGCGAGCGACGGATCGGAGAGCGCGTCGAGCACGCGCCGCCGCGTCGGGGGCGAGAGGTAGGGCCCATAGTCGACGAGGTGCGTCTTCGGGGGGCACAGGGCCGCGAGGGTGGCGCGGTCGTCGGCGTCGGGCGTGAGCACGGGGACGCCCGCGGGGTGCCCTCCCTCCGACGATGGCGTCGCGACGAGGAGTGCGCCGGGGGCCCGCTCGGCGAGGGCGATCACGGCGCGGGTGCTCACGAAGCGGTCGTCGACGGTGGTGCTCCACGCGGGCGCGTCGGCCAGCGCGGGGTGCGCGCGCAGCAGCGCGGCGAGGGCCTCGCGGCGCTCGTCTTCGGGGGCCATCGCGCGCGCCTCGGCCAGCACAGCGCGGGCCACGCGGGCGCGCACGTAGCCGTCGAGGTCGCGGGCTGCGGGGCCCACCCAGGGCCCGCGCGGATCGCCCGGAGGGAGGGCCGAACCCCACGAGGCGACCAGCGCGGCGAGGCCCTCGACGAGCGCGGCCCGCGCGCACGCGACCGCCGCGGTGAAGCTGTCATCGCGGGCCACGCCCTCGAAGCCGGGGAGTACGCGCAGCCCGGGCGCCTCGAGCGCGACCTCGCACCCGACCTGCGCCGCGCCCGCGGACTCGGCGCCGAGGGGGCGTCGCTCGACCCAGGGGGTGAGCTTCATCTCGCCGGGGCGGCGGAGCCATCGCGGCGCGACCGCGAGCTCGCCGCGGGGGCCCGTCGCGTCGCCGAAGGGGCGACGGAGCGCCGCGTCGCGCACGGCCGTGACGGGCTCACCGACGGGCTGACCGAGGAAGCGCACGTGCCGCGCCTGCGCCTCTTGCGCGCGCTGCACGGCCACGGAGGCGGGCTCCATCGGGAGCGCGTGCAGGAGGGCCGCGAGGGCGGGGCGGTCGTCGCGTGACCACACCACGTTGCGCACCCACCGCGCGAGGTCGGGCGCGAGGGGGCGGTCGTCGCGCCAGACGTAGCGCGGCGACCACGCGGCGACGTCGCGGAGCGAGGCGAGGGTGCCCGTGGCCGTCGGCACGATGGGGGCGTCGAGGAGGTGCGCGAGCGTCGCGTCGGCGACGGGGCCCACGCGCGCGTCGTCGTCGGCGGGCCGCGAGGGTGCGCCCGTGTGCCACGCGTCGCCCGCTTCGGCGCGCACCAGCGCGGCGAGGGCCTCGGCCGCGCGAAGGCCCGCGTCGTCGCCGCCCGCAGCGAGGGCGACGGCGGCCTCGACGAGGGCCGCGACGCCCTCCTGCCACGCGCGCCGCGCGGCCCCGCGGAGGCCGGCCGAGAGCGTCACCTTGGAGCGGGCCGCGTTGGTGGGGAGCGCGTCGGCGTCGACGATCATGCGCAGCGGGAGCTGCGTGCGCGCCGCGTCGGGCTCGCGCAGGGCGACGACCTCGAGGGCCACGCCGCGCTCGCAGTACACCAGGGTGTTGGCCCACGGGTGCTGCGCGTCGACGAGGTGCAGCGCGCCGCGCAGGTCGCCCGAGAGCGTGAGCGGAACCGACGCGACGGGGGGCCGCGCCTCGCGGGGGGCGAGCGCCACGCCGTTGCGCGTGAGGGGGACGGGCAGCGCCACGACGCGCTCGCGCAGCAGGTCGGTCTCGGCGGGCTCGGCGCGGAACCACTCGCGCATCACGGCCACGCCGAAGGCCTCGCGCACGTGGATGCGCATCCCCGGTGAGGGCATCTTGGCGGGGCGCGCGACGCGCTCGATCACGCCCTGATCGACGCCCCCGTCGCGCGGAGCGCCCGCGCCCCAGCGAACGCGCGCGACCACCGATCCGTCGGCGGGAGCGCCCGCGAAGCGCGTGGTGTAGAGATCGATGTGGGCGGGCGAGAAGCCGAGCGCCGTGTTGACCGCGACGGCCACGAGGCGAAGCCTCGGGTTGGCGCCGCTCAAGAGAAAATCGAGGAGGCGCGAGAGATCGTCGGCGTCGAGGGGGTCGCCGTCGAAGGTGAGCGCGAAATCGTCGGCGTCGTTCTCGAGGTCGATGGCTGTGGCGCCGCCCGCGACGGCCGCGCGCACGAGCTCGAGCACATACAGCACGGGCTCGCCGAGCTGATAGCTCCGCAGCTTGGCCACCGCAGCCCGCGGGTCTACGAGCACCGTGCCGCGCCCGAGGAGCTTGCGCCCGTGGCTCACGGGGGCGCCTCGGCGCCGAGCACGGCCCGGGTGACGAGGGCGACGTCGCAGGCCTCGTCGAGGCGCCCGCCCGAGAGCAGCACGAGGCGCGCGAGCATGGCCGCGGCGAGGCCCGCGTCGCGCGCTGCGAGGTCGACGGCGGCGCGCACCGCCGGGTGCGCGCGGTTGAGCACCACGAGGCGCCCGCGGGCGAGGGCGAAGGGGGCCTCATCGTCGGCGTCGATGACGAGGGCGGGGTCGTATACCGCGGCGCGGTCGCGCTCGCGCAGGGCGATCCACGCGCG
>CANMAT010000549.1 GCA_947494865.1 Deltaproteobacteria bacterium | reverse complement strand
GCCCCTCGCCGCGACCCTCGCCCTCGTGGCGCTCGTGGGCAACGTCTCGGCCCTGCGCCGCGTCCGCGCGCTCATGGACGCAGCGCGCGTCGCCGACGCGACGCCCTTCAAGCACGCCAGTCAGGCGCGCAACGGGATCGCGCTCATCGCGCGGCACCAGGCCTCGTCGGCGATCACCACGGCGGTCGATTTCGGCGTGATGATCGCGTGCGTGTCGGGCCTCGGCATGGGCCCCGTCGCGGGCACCGCGTGGGGCGCCGCGGCGGGGGCGCTCACCAACTTCGCCCTCGGGCGCCATTGGACCTTCGAAGCGCACGAGCGCGCGTGGGCCCCGCAGGCCCTACGCTACGCCGCGGTGTCGGCCGCGAGCCTCGGCCTCAACGCCGCGGGCGAGTACCTCATCGCCGTGCGCCTCGGCGTCGCCTACATCGCCGCGCGCGCCCTCACGGCCGTCGTCGTGAGCCTCGTGTGGAACCTCCCGATGCAGCGCCGCTTCGTGTTCCCCGCGGCGCCGGAGGCGACCCCATGAGGCCCTCGCAGCCCGTCGACCAGCGCGCCGCGCGCGTGACCGCGATCCCCGGGCCCCGCAGCGCCGAGATCCGCGCGCGCGAAGACGCCCACCTCGCGCCGGGGCTGCAGGCCTACGCGGTGATGGCGGGCATCGCCGTCGACCACGCGCGGGGCTCGGCCGTCACCGACGTCGACGGCAACACCCTGCTCGACCTCGTGGGCGGCATCGGCGTGGGCGCCCTCGGGCACGCGCACCCCGCCGTGGTGAGCGCCGTGCAGACGCAGGTCGCGCGCTCCTCCGTGGGGCCCTTCGCGAGCGCCGCGCGGGCCGAGCTCGTCGAGCGCCTCGCCGCGCACGCCCCAAGCCCCGGCGTGCATCGGCTGCAGCTCTACTCCACCGGCGCCGAGGCCGTCGAGAGCGCGCTGCGCCTCGCGAAATCGCACACCGGCCGCCACGAGGTCGTGGGCTTCTGGGGAGGCTTTCATGGCAAAACGCTGGGCGCCCTGTCGGTCATGGGGTCGACGTTCAAGCACGGCCTCGGGCCCATGGCGCCGGGGTCGCACCTCGTCCCCTACGCCGACTGCTACCGCTGTCCGTTGAAGCTCACGCACCCCGCGTGCGGGCTCGCGTGCGTCGACGTCGCGCGGCAGCAGGTGCGCCACGCGTCGGCGGGCGACGTGGCCGCCGTGATCGTCGAGCCCATGCAGGGGACGGCGGGCAACGTGATTCCCCCCGACGACTGGCTCCCCGCCATCGCGGGCCTCGCGCGCGAGCTCGGCGCGCTGCTCATCGTCGACGAGATGATCACCGGCTTCGGGCGCACCGGCGCGTACTGGGGCGCCGACCACGCGGGCGTCGCGGCCGACATCGTCACCGTCGGAAAGGCCTTCGGCGGAGGCTTCCCCTTGAGCGGGATCCTCACCACCGACGCCATCGCGAGCGCGCGCCCGTGGTCGAACCCGTCGGGCTCCTCGTCGAGCTACGGCGGCAACGCGCTCGGCGCCGCCGCGGGCGCCGCGGCCCTGCGCGCCATCGACGACGAGGGCCTCGTGCGCAACGCGCGCGACGTGGGGGCCGCCCTCCTCGCGATGCTCGCGCCCTTCGAAGAGCGCTTCCCCTTCGTGGGCGCGGTGCGCGGGCGCGGGATGTTCCTCGCCATCGAGCTCGTGCGCGACAAGGTCACCCGCGAGCCGCTCGCGCCCGCGGCCTGCCGCGCGCTCTTCGACGCGTGCCTGCGCCGCGGGCTCCTCGTGATGGCCTACGCCCCGCGCGTGCGCCTGCAGCCCGCGCTCACCCTCGACGCCGCCACGGCCCGCAACGCGGTCTCCATCCTCGACGAGGCCTTCACGTGGATGTCGTCCGACGGGCGCTGGCGCCGTGCTTGACCCGCGCGCTGCGCCTCCGCGGTGGGCGCTGGCCTGCGCGATCCCCTTCGTCGCGTGGGGGCTCTACACCTTCGCGCGCGGCGAGCGCCGCTGGGAGGTCGCCGCCCTCGCCCTCGCCATGCCCGCCCTGGCCGCCCACGGCGACGCCTCGCGCCGCGCCCTCGCGGGCCTCTACCCCGTGGCCCTCACCGGGCTCTTCTACGACGCGATGCGCTTCGTGCAGTACGCCGGCATCCGCCCCGCCGACGTGCACCTGTGCGACCTGCGCGACCTCGAGGCGCGCCTCTTCGGCATCACCTACCGCGGCCAGCGCGCCACCGTGCACGACTGGCTGCAGGCGCACCCGTCGCGGCTCCTCGACCTCGTGTGCGCCGTGCCCTACGGCACCTTCCTCTTCGCCGCGGTGGCCTTCGGGGTCTACCTCTACCGCCGCGACGCGGCCGCCCTCCAGCGCTACGCGTGGACCTTCCTCGCCCTCAACCTCCTCGGCTTCGCCACCTACCACCTCTACCCCGCGGCGCCGCCCTGGTACTTCCACGCGCGGGGCTGCGCCGTCGACCTCGCCGCGCGCGCCAGCGAGGGGCCCAACCTCGCGCGCGTCGACGCCCTCCTCGGCGTCGGCTACTTCCGCGGCTTCTACGGCCGCTCGCACGACGTGTTCGGCGCCGTGCCCTCGCTGCACGTGAGCTACCCCCTGCTCTTCGCCCTCGTGGGGTGGGCCTGGTTCGGCCCCGTGCTGCGCGCCGCGTCGGTGACATTCTTCGTCACCATGTGCTTCGCCGCGGTGTACCTCGACCACCACTGGATCGTCGACGTGGTGCTCGGCGTCGCGTACACCCTCGCGACCTACGCCGCCGTGCGCTTCATTCACGCGCGCACAACACGGCCCTCGCCGTGAGCCTCACGCGGCGCCTCGCAGACCTTCAGGTGCGCTACGCCCGCGCGATCGTGCTCGCGGGCGCCATCACCGCCGCGCTCGCGCTCACCGTGGTGCGCGGGCTCCCGCTCGCCAACGACTGGGCGGAGCTCCTCCCGAGCACGGCCCCGAGCGTGCGCGACCTGCGCGCGGGCGAAGGGCGCGTCGGGGGCCTCTCGACCCTCACGCTCGTGGTCACCTCGCGCGACCTCGCGGCGATGCAGCGCTTCGCCGCCGACGCCGCGCCGCGCCTCGAGCGCCTCGCCGCGCGGGGCGGCGTGCGCCGCGTCGAGTGGAACGTGCGCGACTACCAGCGCTTCGTGCGGGCCCACGCCGCGCTCTACGCCCCGGTGGCCGACCTGCGGGCCTTTCGCGACGCCCTCGCGGCCTCCATCGAAGACGCCCGCCAGCGCGCGAACCCGCTCTACGCCGCCCTCGACGACCCGCCGCCGGATCCGACGCGCACCCTCGCGCGGAGCCTCGCGCGCCTCGACGCCGAGGCCCGCGGCGCCTTCCCCGACGGGTACTTCGTGCATCGTAACCGTCGAATACTCTTGCTGTTTCTCCGGTGCGACGTCGCCGGCGGCGACGCCGCGGGGGGCCACGCCATCATGAGCGCGGCGCGCGCCGTGATCGACGCGCTGGGCCCCGCCCGCTACGCGCCCGACCTGCGCGTCGAGTTCGCCGGCGACGTGCCCATCGCGACGACCGAGCACGACTCCGTGGTGCGCGAGCTCGCGCTCGCCACGACGCTCACCCTGCTCCTCTGCGGCCTCGCGGTGTACGGGCTCTTCCGCCGCGCGCGCGCCATCGCGCAGCTCGGCGCCACGCTCGCCGTGCCCGTGCTGGTCACCTTCGCGTTCGCGCGCCTCGCGGTGGGGCACCTCAACACGTCGACGGCCTTCCTCGGGAGCATCATCGTAGGCAACGGGGTCAACCCGGGCATCGTGTGGCTCGCGCGCTACTTCGAAGAGCGCCGCGGCGGCGCCACCCTCCGCGACGCCATCGCCACCGCGCACGCCAACACCGGGGCCGGAACCCTCGCGGCCTCCTGCGCGGCCGCGCTCTCCTACGGCTCGCTGGCCATCACCGACTTCCGCGGCTTCCGCGACTTCGGCGTCATCGGCGGCGTCGGCATGCTCGTGTGCTGGGCCTTCACCGTGGCGCTGTTGCCCGCG
>CANMAT010000548.1 GCA_947494865.1 Deltaproteobacteria bacterium | reverse complement strand
TGCAGGCGTGCATGAGCCTCGCGCAGATCGGCGAGTTCTCGTTTCTCATCGCGGGCGTCGGCGTCACCCTGGGCGCGACGGGAGAGTTCTTGCGCCCCGTGGCCGTCGCCGTGTCGGCCATCACCACGCTGCTCACCCCGTGGCTCATCCGCGCGGCGGGCCCCGTGGCCTCGTACGTCGACCGCAAGCTCCCGGCCCCGCTGCAGACCTTTGCGGCCCTCTACGGCCGCTGGGTCGAGCAGCTTCGCACGGCCGCCCCCACCGCCTCGGCCACGGCGGCGCACCGACGCCTCGCGCGCCTCCTCGCCCTCGACGCCGCGGCCCTCGTCGCGCTCGCCGTGGGGGCCTCGCGCTACACGGGCGACCTCGCGGCGCTCGCGTCGCGACGCACGCGCCTCGACGGCGACGTGACGCGCGCCGCGGTGGTGGGCGCCGCGCTCGCGGTCGCCGCGCCCTTCGGGCTCAGCATCGTGCGGGTGGCGCAGCGCCTCGGGGCCGCGCTGGCCGAGCGCGCGATGCCCCCCGCGGAGCCCGGCGCGCTCGACCTCGCCGCGGCCCCGCGGCGCTCGCTCGCGTTGGCGCTCCAGCTCGCGTGCGTGTCCGTGGTGTTCGTGCCCCTCCTCGCGGTGACCGAGGCCTTCGTGCCGCCGTGGCTCAGCGGCAGCGCCCTCGCGGCCCTCCTCGTCGTGCTCGGGGTGATGTTCTGGAAGAGCGCCACCAACCTCGAGGGCCACGTGCGCGCGAGCGTTCAGGTGATCGCCGAGGCGCTCGCCGCGCAGTCGCGCGAGGCGCCCCCGCACGAGGCCCCGCGCCGCGTCGACATCGCCGAGGTGCTGCCGGGCCTCGGCTCCCTCACGCCCGTGAAGCTCCGCCCCGAGAGCCGCGCCGTGGGGCGCACCCTCGGGCAGATGAACCTCCGCGGGCGCACGGGCGCCACCGCGCTGGCCATTCTGCGCGGGGGCTCGGAGGGGCACACCCCCGGCGCGCACGAGGCCCTCGAGGCCGACGACGTGCTGGTGCTCACGGGCTCCGAGGCCTCGATCGAGCGCGCGGCGCGGCTCCTCGAGGCCGTCGACGACACACACTCCGCGCGCGGCGCGCTCGAGCCGCCGCGCGCGTAACGCTGGCCACCGACCGAGGGCGCCCCGTATGATCGCGCTCCACCGATGACGAACCGGCTCGCAGCGCGGCTCAACGCCGTAACACCGTCTGTCACTCTGGCCATCAACGCGCGCGCGCAAGAGCTCAAGGCGCGCGGCGTCGACGTGATCTCCTTCGGCGCGGGCGAGCCCGACTTCGACACGCCCGAGAACATCCGCGAGGCGGGGCGCCGGGCCATCGCCGAGGGGCGCACGCGCTACACCCCCGTGAGCGGCATCCCCGATCTGCGCAAGCTCATCGCCGAGAAGTCCGTCGAGGCCCGCGGCGCGCCCGCGACGGCCGCCAACGTGACGGTCACCGTGGGGGCCAAGGGGGCGCTCTTCAACCTCGCCCTCGCGGCCTTCGAAGAGGGCGACGAGGTGGTGATCCCCACGCCCTGCTGGGTGAGCTACCCCGAGCAGGTGCGCATCGCGGGCGCCACGCCCGTGTACGTCGAGAGCACCCTCGCCGCGGGCTGGAAGATCACCCCCGAGGCCCTGCGCGCGGCCCTCACCGAGCGCACAAAGGCCTTCATTCTGTGCACGCCGTCGAACCCCACGGGGGCGGCCTACACCGTCGCCGAGCTCGAGGCCCTCGCCGATGTGCTCCGCGCCCACGACTGCTGGATCGTCTCCGACGAGATCTACGGCGGCCTCGTGTACGACGGCTTCGCGCAGCGCTCCATCGTGTCGGTCGCGCCGGACCTCGCGCCCCGCGTGGTGATCATCGACGGCGTGAGCAAGACCTACGCGATGACGGGGTGGCGCGTCGGCTGGTCGATCGCCACCGTGGCGCTCGCCAAGGCGATGGACACCGTGCAGGGCCAGGGGGCCACCAGCACGGCCACCTTCTCGCAGTGGGGCGCGCTCGAGGCGCTGCGCTCGCCCGCCACCGAGCTCGCCCGCATGCGCGTGCTCTTTCAAGAGCGCCGCGACCGCCTCGTGGCGGGTCTGCGCGCGCTGCCTGGGATGCAGTGCGGCGTGCCCGAGGGGGCCTTCTACGCCTTCTGCGACGTGAGCGCGTGGCTCGGCAAGCTCACCCCGATGGACGTGGTGCTCCACACCGACGCCGACGTCGCCGCGTGGCTCCTCGACGCGGCGCACGTCGCCGTGGTGCCCGGCTCGGCCTTCATGGCGCCGGGCCACCTGCGCCTGTCGTACGCGGTGAGCGTCGACACCATCGACAAGGCCCTCGCGCGCATCGCCGGCGCCGTCTCGACGCTGGTCTAGCGCCGCGTCGCGCGACCCCACCGATGCGCGCCCTCGCCCTCGTCGCCCTCTGCCTCGCCGCGTGCCACCGCGCGCCGGCGCCCTCGCGCCCCGCGCCCGACGCAGCGCGCGCCGCGTCGCCGTCGCCCGTCGTCGACGAGGGCGCGGCGTACCGGGTCGTCGCGGTGCGCGACGGGGCCACCCTGCGCGGCCGCGTGCGCTGGGAGGGGGCGCGCCCGACCCTCGACTCGCTCATGGTGCCCCCGCACGGCGACCCCTCGCACTGCGGCGCCACGCAGCCCCTGCGCCCGCTGGTGATCTCCGACGAGGGCGGCGTCGCGGGCGCGGTGGTCTCGCTGGTGGGCGTGACGCGCGGCGCGGCGCCGACGCTCGCGCCCGTCACCGTCGACCAGCGCCAGTGCCGCTACGAGCCTCACGTCGTGTCGCTCACGGTGGGCGCCGAGCTGCGCTTCACCAGCAGCGACCCCGGCGTGCTCCACAACGTGCACGGGTTCTACGGCCTCGACGGCGACGACGCGTGGTTCAACGCGGCCTCGCCCGCCGGGCTCACGGTGTCGCGCCTCGTGCAGCGCGCGGGCCCGGCGCGGCTCGTGTGCGACGCGGGGCACATGTGGATGCTCGCCTACGTGCACGTCTTTACGCACCCGTACCACGCCGTCACCGACGCCGCGGGGCGCTTCACCCTCACCGACGTGCCCGCGGGCGCCTACCGCGTTCGCATGTGGCACGAGGGGTGGACGCGCCGCGACGAGCCGGGCAACCCGCGGCCGGTGTTCACGGGCCACGTCACGATGGAGCTCCCCGTGGCGCTCACACCGCGCGGCGCGGGCGAGGTCGAGTTCGTGCTTGGGGGCTGACGCATGAAGCTCTCGGCGACCGACCCCGCGACGCCCATCGCGCTCGTCACCTCCGCGAAGATCAGCGTGGCGGTGGCCCTCGTGGTGCTCTCGCTCAAGGCCGCGGCGTGGCGCGTGACGGGCTCCGTGGCGCTCGGCTCCGACGCGATGGAGTCGATCGTCAACGTGGCCGCCGCGCTCGCGATGTGGGCCGCGGTGCGCGTCGCGACGCGGCCGCCCGACGACGATCACCCCTTCGGCCACGGCAAGGCCGAGTACCTCTCCGCGGTGCTCGAGGGCGTGCTGGTGCTCGTGGCCGCGGTCGAGATCGCGCGCGAGGCGCTGCCGCGCGTGCTGCACCCGGTGCCGGCTGAGTCGTTCGGCCTCGGCGTGGCGCTCTCGCTCGCCGCGTCGGCCCTCAACGGCGCGCTGGGGATGTACCTCTTGCGCCAGGGCCGCGCGCGCCGCTCGCCCGCGCTGCACGCCGACGGGGTGCACGTGCTCACCGACGTGGGAACGAGCGCGGGCGTGCTCGTGGGGGTGGGCCTCGCGCGGCTCACGGGGTGGTGGGCGCTCGACGGGATTCTCGCGCTCGTGGTGGCCGCGCAGATCGTGTGGGCGGGCTACCGTCTCGTGCGCCGCTCGGTGGGCGGCCTCATGGACGAGACCCTCGACGTCGAGGAGGCCGCGGCGCTGAAGGCGCTCATCACCGAGGCCGCGCGGGCGCGCGGTGCCCTGGAGGTGCACGGGTTTCGCATTCGCAACGCGGGCGCGGGCGTATTCTGCG
>CANMAT010000547.1 GCA_947494865.1 Deltaproteobacteria bacterium | reverse complement strand
GTTCGGGTGGTTGAGGCGCAGCGCGACGCGCGCCTCGTCGACGAACATCGATCGGAAATGCGGGTTCTCCGCGTAGTCGGGGAGGATTCGCTTTACGACGAGGTGCTTGTCGACGCCCTCCGCGCCGCGCGATCGCGCGAGGTAGACCTCTGCCATGCCGCCGACGCCGAGGCGTCGCAAAACGCTGTAACGCCCGAGCCGCGTGGGGGATGGTTGCAGCGACGGAGACATCGGTATCAGCGCGGAGTCTACGAGATTTCGCCGCTGATCCACCGTCGATTTCGCGCCGCGCCGATTCGAAGCTCCGGCTCACCGAGGCTCCGGTGATAGGGTGCCCGTCGTGCAGGCGATGTTCCGCATGCCCATCGACAAGAGCCTCGACCTGGCGCTGCTCGAGCACCGCCACGCGGGCATGCTCTACGCCGTCATCGACGAGAACCGCGACCACCTGCGGCGCTACCTCCCGTGGGTCGACAACACGCGCTCGGTGCACGACTCCGTGGGCTTCGTGCAGGCTACGCTCGAGCAGTTTGCGCGCTCGCAGTCGCTCAGCGCGGGCATCTTCTTTCACGGCGCGCTCGCCGGGGTGATCGGGTACCACACCATCGACTGGGCGAATCGCCGCACGGCCCTCGGGTACTGGCTCTCGGCGTCGTTTCAGGGCCACGGCATCATGACCCGCGCCGTGCGCGCGATGACCACGCATGCGTTCACGGCCCTGTCGCTGCACCGCATGGAGATCCGCGCGGCCGTCGACAACAAGCGCTCGCGCACCGTGGCCGAGCGCGCGGGCTACCGTCACGAGGGCGTGTGCCGCGGCGCCGAGTGGCTCCACGACCGCTTCGTCGACCACGCCGTGTACGGCGTCACCGCCCCCGATTGGAAGGCCTGACCCTCACTCGCTGAGCAGCACGCCGAGCAGCGCGACGCCGCCGCCGATGAACACCAGGTCGAAGATGGCGAGCATGCGAAACCAGTCGTAGAGCTGCGAAACGGGCGTGCCGCCCAGCAGGTCGCGCGTGGCCACGGTGCCGCACAGGAGGGCGGGCGACACCAGGGGGTAGAGCACCACGGCGAGCAGGAGGTCGCGGGCCCGCGTGCGCGCCACGAGGGCGCCGAAGAGGGTGCCCGCAGCCACGAAGCCGATGGTGCCCAGGAGCACCAGCGCCGCGAAGGGGAAGAAGTGCTCGAGCACGGGCGCGTGGAGCAGAATCGCCACGATGGGCGCCACCACCAGCTCGGTGATGAGCACGAACACCAGCGCGCCGAGGCCCTTGCCGAAGAAGATCGCCGCGGGCGACGCGCGCGACAGGAGCACCGCCCGCAGCGCGCCCTCCTCGCGCTCGCGGCCCCAGGTGCGCGACAGGCCCAGCGTGCCTGAGAAGGCGATCGCGATCCACAGGATGCCTGGCGCCACCTTGCGCCCCGTCTCCTCGTCGACGAAGAGCGAGATCGACGAGAGCACCGCGACGAGCGCGCCGAAGAGCGTCATCGTGGGCACGACCTCGCGCACGCGGAGCTCGATGCGGAGATCTTTCGCGGCGATGGCCAGCGCGTGACGAATCATCGCGCGCGACGATACAGTAAGCGCCGTGCTCGTGCGACGCGCCTTCGTGGTAACGGCCTTGCTCGTGGCGTGCGCAGGCGCGAGGCCCCGCGCGGTGGGCACCGCCGCCCTCGACGCGGGCGCGCCGACGGCCGCGGGCGACTACAGCCCCGACGTGCGCGACGAGGCCATGTGGCGGGCGCTCGCGGCCTCGCCGGGGCGGCAGGTGACGGCGCACACCGAGGTGGTCAAGGTCATCATCGACCTCGAAGACGACGAGCGGGTGTACTTCCTCCAGAGCCGCCGATGGGAGATTCACTACTTCTTCGCGTCGCGCTTTCTCTCGTCGCTCGCGCGCCCCGTCGAAGACCACGGGGCCTTCAACGTGCGCGAGTATCGCAGGCCCGACCGGCGCTTCATTCTCGGCACCCTCACGCGGTACCGCGACCAGAACGTGTGGGCCTACGACCTCATCGCGGGCGACACCCTCGACGTGGCCCGCACGGTGCGCGCGTTCGAAGCCGTGCGCGCGCGGGTGTACTTCGGCGCCGCGCTGCGGTACCGCCCGGTGCCCCCCGCCCACGAGGCCGCCGTGGCCCAGTTCGCGGCCGCGAACGTGCCCGTCGTGACCACGCAAGCGCTCTTCGGCGCCGTGCGCTACCAGCCCCTGAACCCCGGCGACGCCATCGGCTGGCTGCGCTTCGTGCAGGGCGACCCCGACCCCGCGCGCGTGCGCCGCAACGACGTCGTGGTGCTCGACCGCGTGCCCCTCGAC
This sequence comes from Deltaproteobacteria bacterium, assembly GCA_947494865.1. Taxonomy (GTDB): domain Bacteria; phylum Myxococcota_A; class Polyangia; order Polyangiales; genus CAISKJ01. The sequence goes on along the minus strand of CANMAT010000547.1, from coordinate 1,673 downwards.
CTCCCCGTGTGCGCGGGCATCATCACCGCGGAGCTCCAGGCGCCGCTCAGCCACGTCGCCGTGCTCGCCACCAACCGCGGTACGCCCGACATGGCCCTCCGCGGAGCGTTCGAAGACCCGCGCCTGCGCGCCCTCGAGGGCCGCCTCGTGCGGCTGCGCGTGACGCCGCAGGAGTGGTCCGTCGAGCCCGCCACGCAGGCGGAGGCCGAGCGCGCGTGGGAGCGCATGCGGCCCCGCGTCGCGATGACACCGCCGCTCTCCGACGCCGACACGGGCCTCCCCGACGTGGCCACGCTCCGCTACGGCGACGTCGCCACCGCGGGCGCCAAGGCTGCGCAGCTCGGCGAGCTCGCCGCCATCGGCGCGGGCGTCGCGGTGCCGCGCGCGTTCGCGGTCCCCTTTCGCGCGTACCTCGACCACCTGCGCGGTTCCGGCGTCGACGCCATGCTCCGCGAGGCCCGCGCGCGCGCCGACTTTCGCGACGACCCGCAGGTGCGCGCCCGCGCGCTCGCCGCGGTGCGAGAGCGCATTCGCGGCGCCCCCGTCGACGCGGCGCTCGTCGAGCGGGTGCGCGCGCGCGTCGCAGCGATGTTTCCTGGGCGCCGCGTGCGGCTGCGGTCGAGCACCAACGCCGAAGATCTCCCGGGCTTCAACGGCGCGGGGCTCTACCGCTCCGTGGCGATCGCCGCCGACCCGACGAGCGCGCAGCTCGCCGACGCGCTGCGCGACGTGTGGTCGAGCACGTGGTCGCTCCAGGCCTACGAGGAGCGAGAGTTCTTTCGCATCGACCACGCGCGCGTCGCGATGGGCGTGCTCACGCAGGAGTCGATCGACGACGACGCGGTCGACGGCGTAGCCATCACCGCGAACCCCTTCAACGAAGGCCGCCCCGCGGTGTTCATCAACGCCCAGGTGGCGGGCGCCGAGGGGGGCGCCGTGACGGCCGCGCGCGGCGACGACGTGCCCGAGCAGGTGCTCTATTACACCTACGGTGAGGAGCGAGAGTTCGAACGCCTCTCGCGCAGCTCGCGCACGAACGGCGCGCCCGTGCTCACCGACGACGAGGTCGCGCGCGTCGCCGACGCCCTGCGGCTCATCCACTCCCGCTTCAACCGCACGCTCACCCGCGAGAGCCCCATGGACGTCGAGTTCATCCTCGCGGGCCGCGAGCGTCGGCTCGTGTTCGTGCAGGCGCGCCCCTATCCCATCCGCTGGGACCACGACCGCGGCACGGCCATGCCCCTCGCCGAGTAGACACGCCCTCCGTGCGCGCACCGCTCACCGTCCTCGTCGCGCTCTCGCTCACGTCGCTCACTTGGGCCGACCCGCGCGTCGTCACCTTCGAAGCGCCGGGGGTGACATTCTCTGTCCCGACCGGCTTCGAGCCCTTGAGCGCGCGCAACCCTACCGCCGACCTCCTGGGAACGTACCGCCGCGATGACGGCCCGCTGCTGCTCCAGTTCGTGCACCTCGGCGCGGTCGTGCCGCAGCGGCGCCTCGACGCGCGCGAGCTCGCCGAGCTCCGCGGCTCCGACCCGTACCCCTTCGTCGACACCCGAGAGCGCGCGCGCGCGCTGGGCTTCGACGTCGACAGCCTCGCGGGGCGCGCGACCGTTCAGCGCGCGTGCGCGGTGTCGGCCCTCGCGCTCATGGCCCTCTACGCAGCCCTCGCG
>CANMAT010000546.1 GCA_947494865.1 Deltaproteobacteria bacterium | reverse complement strand
CCCCGCGCGGTGCTTCTGAGCGCGCGCGAGGGAGGCGACGCGAAGCGCGCGCGCGGCTACCGCGGCGACCGCGGCGGCGGCGAGGCCACGCTCACCACGAGGTTGCCCGTGACATTGTCTGTCACCGGTGTCGCGAGGCGCACGCGCAGGGTTCGCAGCGTCGCCACGACGCAGCGTGCGAAGCGCTCGTCGCGCTCGTCGAGCCGCAAGAAGGCGAAGCGCCCCGCGGGCGTGAGTGCGAACTCGACGATGAGCGCGGCGCGGCGCTGCTCCGGCGCCTCGGCGAGGTTGAGGCAGCGGGCGAGCGCGGCGCGGCGCGCATAGACCGCGGAGAGGAGCGGCGCCGTCGCCGACGACGAGAGGCCCGTGACCGTGACGCGCGCGCGAAGCTGCGCGGGCGTGACGGGCGTGACGGGCGCCGCGGGCGCGGGCGGCTCGAGCGGAGCCATGCGGTCGTACGAGGGCGGCGCGCCGTAGCCCTGCGCGGGGGCGTGATCCATGGTGAGGCGCGGGCCGAGGGGCTGCGCGTGGAGCTCTCCGTTTTGTGAGAGGGCGCCCGCGAAGACGGCGCCCGCGAGCAGCGCGGCGGCGCGCGACGGGGCGCGCACCACGCGGCAGAAGGGGCACGCGCGCTCGTGCTCGCGGACGTGACGGCTGCAACCAGAACACAGAACCAGCGCTTCGCTCATGGTGATGCTCCTTGCGAGGGGGACGTAGAGCAGCCGCGATGCCAACGCGCAAGCGACGTAAATTGACGCGTAGCGCGCGGTGAGCGCGAGGCCGCGGCGCGTCGGCGGGGCGTCGACGCCACGCGCGAGGCGCCCTCAGGCGAGCGTGACGAGCGACTCCGACGCGGGCTCGACGCGGCGCGCTCGCCACGCGCGCTCGGCGCGGATGCCGTAGCGCTCGAGGGCGGGGAGCACCGCGCCTTCGAGGGTGGTGTGAAAGACCTCGCGCGCCCTCGCGGGGTCGGGCACGCCGAGCGCGCGCTCGGCGTCGGTGACCGTCCACGGGCGGGGCGAGGTGCCCGCGAGGCGCGTCTCGATCACGGCGAGCGCGTGGCGGAGGTATCGCTCCAGGGAGTCGCACACCGCGGGGCGCGCCGCGAGCCACGGGGCCCACGCCTCGAGGTAGAAGAAGCCGAACTGGCCGTGCAGCACCTCGTCGGCGAGGAGGCGCCGCGTGGCCGCGCGGAGGTACGGCGCCTCGATGGCGTCGAGGGCCTCGACGAAGCGCGCCACGGCCACCATCTCGGAGAGGCACGTGGTGTAGATCACGTTGCGGATCGCGCGCTCCTCGGGGCCGCACGCGGGGTGGCGGGCGAGGGGGGCGACCGCGCGCGGCGCGACGCACACCGGGGGCGCGCCCAGGGCGGCCACGACCTCGCCGCAGAGGGCGGCGTGGCGAACCTCGTCGAGCGCCATGCGCAGCATCACGGCCTCGGCGTCGAAGCTGGCGCCGGCCTCGGAGAGCTGCAGCGCGAGCGCGGCGAACACCGGAAACGACCCGTGCTCGGCGCTCATGCGCTCGATCCACGCGCTGCGCGCGGACGACACCGCGGCCTCGCCGTAGGGCGCCGCGTCCCACGCGGGCGTCGGGTCGTCGACGCGGGCGAGGGCCTCGTCGACGCGGGCGTACTCCCGCGCGAGGGCCGGCGATGCAGACTCGAGGGAGAGCGTTCGCAGCGGTTCCATCGTTGCGCCGGAGGGGAGCCGCTCGCGCGGCGTACGTCAACACCCACCCCATCGCCCGCGGATCTCGTATGCTCGCGCCCTCCATGGAGACACCTCACTACCTTCGCTTCGTGCGCGCCCTCACCTTCGTCGCGGGCGCCGGCTGCACCGAGAGCGTCGCGACCGCGCCCGACGCCGCGCCCGACGTGCTCGCCGACGTGCCGGTCACCCCCGACATCGCCGCGCCGACCGACGTGACCCGCGACACGCCCGTCACCGCCGACGCGCGCGCCGACGTTTCCGTCACCGACGTTTCCGTCACCGACGTGTCTGTCGTCGACGTGTCTGTCACCGACGTTTCCGTCACCGACGTGTCTGTCGTCGACGTGCCTGTCGCGGATGTGTCTCCGCCCACCGACGCGAGGGCCGACGACGGCGGCGCCGCCCCCTCCGACGCCGCGGGCGACGTGGTGGCCGACGCCGACCCGTGCCCCGCGATGGCGCCGGGCTCCGGCGCGCGCTGCGACACGGCGGGCGCCTCGTGCCGCTACGACGTCGCGGGCGGCGGCTTCACGTCGTGCTTCTGCGTCGACATGGGCGGCGTCAAGACGTGGAGCTGCGCGACGGCGGTGCCCGGGCCGTTGCCGCCGCCCGAGCTCCTCGCGTAGCGCGCCCGCACGTCGGCCGACGGAGCGTCTCCCTCTCGTCGTAGCTCCGTGTATCGTGGCGGCCCCTATGGACGCTCTACTCCGCGGCTCCGCGCTCCGCCTCGCGCTCCTCGCTGCACTGTTCTCCGCCGCGTGCACGGGCCTCCCCGTGGTCGGAGGCGTCGTCGCCGACGCGCCCGATGCGACCGATGTCACCCTCGACCTCGGCGACACCACCGACATCGCCGACGACACCCTCGACGCGGCCGACGCGGCCGACGCGCCCGACGTGAGCGACGCGCCCGACGTGAGCGACGACGCCGCGCCCGACGGCCCGTCGCGCTGCGCGGCCGACGCCGACTGCGCGGCTACCCCCGCGACGCCCGTGTGCGACGCTCCCTCGGGGCGCTGCGTGGCCTGCGCCGCGGGGCGCGACGCGTGCCCCGACGGGCGCTACTGCGACACCGCCTCGCAGACGTGCCTCGCGGGCTGTCGCGACGACGACGCCTGCGCGCGCGCCGTGGGCGACGCCGGCGTCGACGCCTCGGCGGTGCCCCTCGCGAGCCGGTGCAACCCCGCCACGCGCGCCTGCGTCGAGTGCGTCGTCGACGCGCACTGCCCCGCCGGGCTGCTCTGCGTCGGCAACACCTGCGTGATGGGGTGCACCGCGGCGAGGCCGTGCCCGGGCACGCAGGCGTGCTGCGCAGGCGCGTGCGTCGACCCCGTTTCGAACGTCGCCCACTGCGGCCGCTGCGACAACCGCTGCGCCGCGCCCAACGCCTCGGCCGCGTGCATGAACGGCAGCTGCGCCGTCGGCGCCTGCACCGCGCCCTTCGCCGACTGCGACCGCGACCCCGCCAACGGCTGCGAGGCCAACACCCTCTCCGACGTCGCCCACTGCGGCGCGTGCAGCGCCGCGTGCCCCGCGCTCCCGCACGCCGCGAGCGTGTGCGCGGCGGGGCGCTGCGCGTTCACCTGCGACGCGGGCTTCGCCGACTGCGACCGCAACCCGTCGAACGGGTGCGAGGTCGATCTCGGCACCACCGAGGCCCACTGCGGCGCGTGCGGCACCGTGTGCAACCCGCCCAACGCCGTGCCCTCCTGCGTGGCGGGGCGCTGCGCCATCGCCGCCTGCGCGGCGGGCTTCGGCGACTGCGACGGCAACCCCTCCAACGGCTGCGAGGCCGACACCAACACCGCCGTCTCACACTGCGGACGCTGCGGCAACGCGTGCCCGGCGCGGCCCAGCGCGTTTCCGGGGTGCCTCGGCGGCGCGTGCGTCACCTCGTGCGTCATGGGCTTTCAAGACTGCGACGGCGTCGACGCCAACGGCTGCGAGGCCGACGTGCGCGTCGACCCCGCCAACTGCGGCTCGTGCGGCCGCGCCTGCGCGCCGGCCCACGCCACGGGGGCCTGCGCGAGCGCGCGCTGCGCCATCACCCGCTGCGACGACGGCTACGCCGACTGCGACGCGGACCCGGCCAACGGCTGCGAGGTCAACGTGCGCAGCGACGCTTCGAACTGCTCCGCGTGCGGCGCGCGATGCGTCACCCCGGGCGCGACCCCCGCGTGCATGAGCGGCCGCTGCGACATCGCCGCGTGCGCCACGGGGCGCGCCGACTGCGACCTGAGCGCGGCCACCGGCTGCGAGGTCGACCTCGCGGGCGACGTGCGCAACTGCGGCGCGTGCGGCACCGCGTG
>CANMAT010000545.1 GCA_947494865.1 Deltaproteobacteria bacterium | reverse complement strand
TCTCGGGGTGGGACCGTGTGGTGTTCGCCTCGGGCGGCGCCGTGTACAACGTCGACCTCCCGTCGGGGCGCGTCACCAACCTCGGGGCGATGGTGTTCCCCATGCACCAGGGGTGTGAGAGCTGGGCGTTCTGGGGCGTGGCGGAGTACTTCGACGGCCGCGTGCACCTCTCGTACGTCGAGAGTTCCACCCGGGTGGCGCGCGTGCGCGTCCCCGACGCGACGGTGAGCACCGTGGGCACCTTCACCAGCCTCAGTGACATGTGCTCGTTTACGGTGTCTCCGTCGCGCAACCGCTGGTATTTTCACCACGAGGGCGTGAGCCAGTTCGGCGGCTCCGACGAGTCCGTGGGCCGCTGCCCCGCGGTGATCTCGTCGGGCGGCGCCGTCACCTGCGCCGCACCCCTGACGATGTGCGCCACGGGCTGCGCCGACCTCGCGAGCGACGCCGCCAACTGCGGCGCGTGCGCGCGCGCGTGCACCGCGGGGCAGTCGTGCCGCGCCGGCGCGTGCAGCACCGTGACGACGGGCCCCAGCTACGCCCGCACCACGCCGCCCGCGTCGGTGGCCTTCGTCGACGTGTGCGCCATGGCGACCGCCACGCGCGTGCTCGCGGGCCTCGACGACCAGTCGGTGCTCGCGTCGCTCCCCTTCCCGTTCAACTTCTGGGGCACCGCGCTCCCGACGGGGCGCATGATCAACGTCGCCACCAACGGGCTCATCAGCTTCGACGGCGTGCTCAACTCGTACGTGAGCGTCATCCCCGAAGCGGCAGGCCCCAACGGCGTCATCGCCGCCTGGGTGATGGACCTCGTCGCCAGCACATCCCCCGGCGTCTGCTACGCGACGCTCGGCGCGGCGCCCTCGCGGCGCTTCGTGGTTCAGTGGGCGAACGCGCGCCCCTACGGCTCGAGCACCACGGGCCTCATCTCGACCGAGATCGTGCTCAACGAGGCCGACGGCGCCATCGACATCCTCACGTCGAACTACACCTTCGCCGCGTCCACCACGGCCCTCATCGGCGTCGAGAACCTCGACGGCACCCGCGCCATCAGCGGCTGCGCCGCCACCACGGGCATGTGCACCAACGCGACGAACAACCGCATCCGCTTCGTCCCGTCACCGTAGTCCGTACGGCCCCGACCGCCGCCGCCTCCCCTCCCTCCCCCTGACGCTCCCCCCAGCTTCGCCGCTGCGACCGCTGTGCCCTCTACGGTGCGAAGCACGCAGTGTATTTCATTGTTTTTTGCACACTCTGATTCCAACTTTTCGGCTCCATGGGTAAAGTCCTTGAACACTCCGCCCGGTTCTCGCGCGCCGCGAAGGGAAACCAGTCGAATGAGACGCCAGTTCATCGCCCTCGTATTGCCGTTGCTCCTCATGGGCTGTCCGCCGGGGCCGCCGAGCCCCGACGCAGCCTCCCCCGACACGGGCCTCGACCCGTCGACGCTCGACGTGCCCGCCGTCGATCACCCGACGGCCCCCGACGCGCCCACGGTCGATCACCCGACGGCCCCCGACGCGCCGCCCTCCGTCGACCTGCCGCCCTCCGTCGACAGTGACCCGGCGGCGTGCACCACCGACGCGTCGTGCCCCGCGGGGCAGCTCTGCGTGGGCGGACTCTGCGCGGCGAACCCCTGCGCGGCGGGGGCCACCGTGTGCCCGTCGAGCACCGTCTGCCGCGCGCGCTGCGTGCGCATCACCGACCCCTGCGCGGGCGTCGCCTGCCCCACGGGGCAGACCTGCATGGAGGGGGCGTGCGTCCCCGGCTGCTTCGACGTCCCGTGCCGCGGCGTCGTGTGCCCGCAGAACAACTTCTGCGACCCTACGACCAACGGCTGCGTCCCCCTCCGCCCCTGGGACGCGATGTGCCCTCCCGGCTTCGCCCCCCACGTCGCGTGTGACCCGCCCGACCGCTGCGCGGGCGTTCGCTGCCCCGAAGGGCAGTCGTGCCTCAACGGCCTCTGCGTGGCCAACCCCTGCGCGGGCGTCACCTGCGCGGCGGGCCAGCTCTGCGAGGGCGGCCGCTGCATCGACAGCTGCGGCTGCGGCACCTGCCCCGGCGGTCAGCGCTGCGTTGGCGGACGCTGCGCGGCGTGTGTGCCCCACTGCCCCGTCGGCGTCGCATGCAGCGCGCCCGACGGCTGCGGCGGCACCTGCACCACGGGCCGCCTCGCGTGCGGCGAGGGCCAGACCTGCGCGACGCGCTGCGTGCAGCTCCGCGACCCGTGCGAATGCGTGCGCTGCCCCGGCGGCCAGACCTGCCGCGACGGCGCGTGCGTGCCCGGGTGCTTCCATGTGAAGTGCCAGGGCGTTCGCTGCGCGACCGGCAGCGTGTGCGACCCCGACACCGAGCAGTGCGTCCCCATCGTGCCCTGCGCTTCGCCCTGCTCCGCAGGCGAGGTGTGCACCCTCGGGTGCCGCAACGCCGACTCGTGCGCGGGCGTGCGCTGCCCCGCGGACTACACGTGCCGCGCGGGCACCTGCGTCGCCGACCCTTGCGCGTCGGTCACCTGCGCGTCGGGCGAGCAGTGCAGCGAGGGCCGCTGCGTGGCCACCTGCGGCTGCGGCCGCTGCCCCGCGGGCACGCGCTGCGAAAACGGCGCATGCGCGGCCTGCCGCCCGAACTGCTGCGCGGCCTCGGCCTGCGGCGCACCCGACGGCTGCGGCGGCGTCTGCAATGGCACCTGCCCGTCGGGCCAGAGTTGCACCGCGGGCCGATGCTGCGCGCCGCGATGCCCCGCCGGGGGCGCGTGCGGCGCCGACGACGGCTGCGGCGGCCGCTGCGCGGGCTCGTGCCCCTCGGGGCAGACCTGCTCCGGCGGACGTTGCGCGTGCACCCCGCGCTGCCCCGCAGGGGCGACCTGCGGCGCGGCCGACGGCTGCGGCGGCGTCTGCAACGGCACCTGCCCCGCGGGCCAGTCGTGCGCAGGCGGTCGTTGCGCGTGCACGCCGCGTTGCGCCCCGGGCGACGCATGCGGCGCGTCCGACGGCTGCGGCGGTCGCTGCAACGGCACCTGCGCCACGGGGCAGACCTGCACCGCGGGCCGCTGCGCGTGCGCGCCCTACTGCGCGCCGGGCTCGGCATGCGGCGCGTCCGACGGCTGCGGCGGCCGCTGCGCCGGATCGTGCCCCACGGGGCAGACCTGCTCCGGCGGCATGTGCGCGTCGGTGGGCTGCCCCGGCGGCTGCGGCTGCGGTCAGACTTGCGCCGCGGGTCGCTGCGTCGCGCTCTGCCCCACCGGCACCTCCCTCTGCGGCTGCGGCGCGTGCTGCGGCGCGGGCCAGCGCTGCGTCAGCGGCGCCTGCGTCGCCCAGTAGCGCTCCCTCCCCCCTCGTCGCCTCGCTCCACCTGAATCCCCTTCCCTACTGCACGAACTGAAGCGCCACGGCGTCGAACGCCCCCGCGCTCACGAGCGGACCTACGCCGTAGTCTACGGTGCCCTCGAACACGCCCGTGGCGTACGCGTTGCCCGCCGCGTCGGCGGCGAGGCCGCGCAGCTCGTCGTCGCCGTCGCCGCCGAAGCGCCGCGACCAGCGGGGCGTGCCCGCGCTCGTGAAGCTCGCGAGGAAGGCGTCGAGGCCCCCGGCGCTCGCGCGCAACCCGCCGCCGAAGTCCACGTTGCCGCTGAAGCTCCCGCCCACCACGACGTTGCCCGCCGCGTCGATCGCGAGGTCGTACCCCGTGGCCGTGCCGAACACACCCGGCGCTCCGCCGAAGCGCCGCGACCAGCGGTGCGTCCCCGCGACGCTGAAGCTCGCGACGAACCCGTCGGTGCCCGACGGCGCGGAGAGGGCGCCGCCGCCGAAGTCGACGACGCCCTGGTAATATCCTGTCACATACACCTGGTTCATCGCATCGACGACGACCGACTGGGCCCAGTCGACGCTGGGCCCCCCGACGCGGCGCGCCCAACGCTGGGCGCCCGTCGCGGCGAGGCTCACCACAAAGATGTCGAAGTTGCCCGCGCTCGCGAGCACGTCGCCGCCGAAGGTCGGAGCGCCCTGAAAGTAGCCAACTGCTACGAC
>CANMAT010000544.1 GCA_947494865.1 Deltaproteobacteria bacterium | reverse complement strand
GGCCTCCAACTGGCGGTAGACCTTCCCGAGCTTCTTCCGGGCGTGATCGACCGTGAACATCCATCGGATGCGAGCCCCTGATTCGTTGCGTGCCTTTTCCCACGCGGCGAGTTCGCTACGGAGAGTCGCGAGGTCCGCGATGCGACGCTCCAAGCACTGCTTCTTGAGCACGCCGATCTCGATCTCCACCATGTTCAGCCAGCTTGCATGCTTGGGCACGTAGTGGAATTCGATCCGACGAAGGATGCGGCGCGCCTCCGCGGGATCGAACGCGTCGTAGAGCGCGGCCGCCGTGTGGGTCGATAGGTTGTCGAGCACCACGCGGAGGCACTCGGCCTGGGGGTAGTGCACGTCGACCAGCTCGCGCATGCACTCCGCGAAGTCGACGTTGCAGCGATGGTCGGTGACCTTCACGTGACGCCAGGGGGCATGCACGTCCACCATCACGAACAGGTTCGCCGTGCCGTTCCGCACGTATTCGTAGTCCACGCGTTGAGGCTTCTCAGGCGCGCTCGCGATCGGGGCGCGCGCCTCGCCGATCAGCTGCGTGGGGCTCTCATCGAAGGACACCGTGGGCCGCTTCGGATCGGCGGGTTCCGCGTACAGGTCCAGCACGTCTTCCATACGCGCCACGTACTCGCTGTTGATCTTCGGGATGCACCACATCTTCTTCTGCCAAGGCTTGAGCTTGTTCTCTGCGAGTCGACGACCGACCGTGTCGCCGCTCAGGGTGGCGTGCTCGGTCAGGCGCACCATCTCTCCGGCGAGCAGGTCGAGCGTCCAACAGGCACTGCCCTCCGGCGGCGCCGAGCACGCCGTCGCGATCAGCAGTGCTTCCTCCTTGCCCGAGAGCTTGCGGCGCCCGCCGGGGCGCGTCGCATCGTGCAGGGCGGCGTCCAGCCCCTCTTCGACGAAGCAGCGCTTGGTTCGGTAGATGGTCGTCTCGCTCAGGCCCACCGCCCGAACGATCTCCTCCTCCGTGGCGCCCCCATCGGCGGCGAGCAGGAGCTGGGCGCGCTTGACCTCGCGCACGCTCGGACGTCCACGCGCCACCAGCGCGCGCAGGGTCGCACGTTCCTCGTCGCTCAAGGTGACGCGATACTTTACGTTCATGGTCCGACGCCTCCGCGGACAGCGGAGCTCCGGTCCGAGGACGATGTCGAGCGCGAATGACAACGCGGCGCGATGGACGGCGAAGCAGGGCCAGTACCTCGCGTTCATCTATGCGTACGCGACCCTGCACGGCCGGGCGCCCGCGGAGCGCGACATGGAGCAGTTCTTCCGCTGCACCGCGCCCAGCGTTCACACGATGGTCAAGACACTGGAGCGCGAGGGATACATCCGCCGTCAGCCCGGTGTCGCACGCTCGATTGAACTGCTCGTGGCCCCCGAAGGGTTGCCGATCCTGCGCCGCCCAGAGTGACACGCGCTCTCAACCCTTCAAATCCCCTGCGACGAGGTACGAGTACGCCCAGCTCGACGAGCACGGGCGCTACCTGGTGAAGCTCCGCTTCGACGAGAACAGCCACACGCCCGGCACGGCCTCGACGCGCGTTCGCATGATGCAGCCGCACGCGGGCGAGCCCGAGGGGATGCACCTCCCGCTGCGCAAGGGCACCGAGGTGCTCATCGCGTTTCTGGGCGGCGACCCCGACCAGCCCGTGATCGCGGGCGCCGTGCCCGACGCCGAACACCCCTCCCCGGTGGTGCAGGCCAACGAGACGCAGAACGTCATTCACACCGGCGGAAACAACCGCATCGAGATGGAAGACACCGCGGACCACCAGTACATCGACCTCTACTCGCCCCCCGAGCACACCGCGCTCCACCTCGGCAAGCACCACCCGCGCGGATACCACGGCGGCCACGATCACAACTTCGTGCTCACCACCGACGGAGACGGGCTCGTACACACGGGCGCCAACCTCGACGTCACCGTCGGCGGCCAGAAGCACGAGCACGTCTGCAAGCTCGTCGACGAGAAGTACGACGACACGCAAACCACCACGGTGAAGGGCGACGTCACCGAGGTCTACAAGACCAACATGACGGTGACCGTGAAGGCCGCGTGCAAGGAGACCTACGGCACGCACCACACCGAGGTCGACGGCCACCGCGAGGAGCGGTGCCTCTTTCAAACCACCACGGTGAAGGGCGCCTGCACCGAGACCCACGGGAGCCAGACCACCACCGTGCAGACGGTCTACCTCCTCGCGTGCGCGTCGCACAGCCTCACCGTCGGCGCCGCGGCGACGCACACCTACGGCACCCTCTCGATGACCATCGGCACCACGGGGCTCATCCACGACGACGTGAGCATCACCGCGAACACGATCAACGCCACGCTCACCGCGCCCGCGCGCTGCACCGTCGAGACGCAGTCGCTCACCGAGATGCTCGCGTCGCTCTTCGAGTTCGACGCAAAATGGCTCACGATCAGCGCCGTGAAGTCGTCGTCGAACCAGACGGCCATCACGCTCGCGCTCATGAAGTTCGACTCGGCGATGCTCGTGTTCTCCAACGCGGGGCTCAAGGTCGACCTCGCGGGCGTAAAGCTCAAGAACAAGGCCCTCGACGACAAGGCCAAGGGGCAGCTCAAGAACTTTCCCATCAAGGGATTCACCATCACCCTCAAGGCCGCGCAGGTGGAGAATTGAGCCCGCCGCCGCTCTTCACGCTCGAGGCCGACGGCGCCCTCCCCGCGAGCGCCGAGGTCGTGGGCTTCCACGGCAGCGAGGCCCTGTCGCGGCCCTACCTCTTTCAGATCTACGCGCACGTCCCCGTGGCCGACGCCGAGTCCATCGACCTCGACGCCGCCATGTTCGCCCGCGTCACGCTCAACGTGCACCGCGACGACGGCGCCCTGCGCGCGAAGTACCACGGCGTGATCCGCGCGATGGAACACCTCCACGACCTGAGCGGCACGGCCCTCTACCGCCTCGAGGTCGTGCCCGCCCTGTGGCTCCTCTCGCTCGGGCACCACAGCCGCGTGTACACGCACAAGCGCGTGCCCGAGATCCTCGAGGCCGCGCTCACCGCGGGAGGCCTCCCCGCGAGCGCCTTCGAGCTCCGCCTCCGCGGGTCGTTCCGCCCCGTCGAGCACGTGTGCCAATACCGCGAGAGCGACCTCGATTTTGTCTCCCGCTGGATGGAGCGCGAGGGCCTCTACTACTTCTTCGACCACGCGGGCGACGAGGAGAAGCTCGTCATCGTGAACGACCTCGGCGAGCACGCCGCCCTCGGCGACGGGCCCATCCGGTTCTTTCCGACGGGCTCCGGCGACGCGAGCGCCCGCGAGGCCATGGAGACCTTCACCGTGCGCCACGCCGCGAGGCCCCTGCGCAGCCGCGTGACCGACCACGACCCGCTCGCGCCTTCGTCCCCCGTACGCGGCGAGGCCGACGCGGCCCGCAACGGCCGCGGCGAGGTCGTGCGCTGGTCTCACAACGCCCGCACGAGCGCCGACGCGGCCCGCTACGCGCGCCTCCGCGCCGAGGAGTCGCTCGCGCTCCAGCGGCTCCACGCGGGCTCCGGGCGCTCCGTCGACGTGGGCGCGGGCTTCACCTTCACCCTCGACGAGCACCCCATCGAGGCGCTCAACCGCGCGTACCTCACGGTCTCCGTCGAGCACCGCGGCAGCCAGGTGAGCGCCGCGCGCTCCCAGCAGGAGCGCCTCGGGTTCACCGACGACCGCGCGTGGCACGTGCGCGTCACGGCCATCCCCGCGGACCGCCAGTTTCGCGCCGAGCCTCGCACCCGCTGGCCCCGCGTCGACGGCCTCGAGCCCGCCGTGGTCGACGGCCCCATCGAGAGCGAGTACGCCCAGCTCGACGAGCACGGGCGCTACCTGGTGAAGCTCCGCTTCGACGAGAACAGCCACACGCCCGGCGCGGCCTCGACGCGCATTCGCATGATGCAGCCGCACGCGGGCGAGCCCGAGGGCTGGCACCTCCCGCTGCGCAAGGGCACCGAGGTGCTCATCGCGTTTCTGGGCGGCGACCCCGACCAGCCCGTGATCGCCGGCGCCGT
>CANMAT010000543.1 GCA_947494865.1 Deltaproteobacteria bacterium | reverse complement strand
CGCAACCTCGCGCTGTCGAGCGAGCGCGCGCGGGCCCTCTTGCGCGCCGCGCTGCGCGGGCCGAGCGAGGCGCTGCGGGGGTGAGCCGTGCCGGGGTTTGCCGCGTCCCGCGGCTGCACCACCGGGCAACTACAAGGTCTTCGCACCGGGCAAGGGGCCCGGCGCGAACAGACGATGAGTGCCTCGCTCGTCGTCCGTGCGCGACGCTGGATTGCGTTGGCTGCGGGAGCCAATCAGCACAGCCCTCGGAGCGCCGGGCAATGCCCAGTGCGGCGCCCTGCGTTTGCCCGGTGGTGCAGCCGCGGGACGCGGCAAACCCCGGCACCTCTGGCGCGGCGGACGACAGGAGCGTCAGCCGCGCGGGAGGCGCGCGCCCACGGCCTCTTCGTAGCGGGCGAGCACGCCCGCGCGCGTCGGAAAGCGCAGCGCCTGGAGCGCCACGCTCGCCGCGAAGAAGGGCGCCGCGAGGCGCAGGCCCCCGCCCAGAAACGCCAGCACGAAGCCGAAGTTGGCGATGGCCTCGGCGAGCGCCATGCCCACGATGAAAGGCGCGAAGGCCGTGCGAAACGCGGCCTTCTCGGCCGCCGCGGGGTCGGCGAGCACGCGCGTGGTGGTGGCCGTCGCGGCCTCGCGAAAGCCGTGGTCGCCCTGGTCGGTGTAGGTCTGGTCGTCGCGCGTGGCGGGCTTCGAAAGCGCCGCGCCGCGGCGGGTCATCGCGCCCGGGAGCACCACGCTCAGCGCCGCGACGATGAGCGCGCACACCGCGAGGCTGATCACCAGCACGGCGTCGGGGCCCGGCGCGGCGGCGTCGACCTTGTGCGTCACGAGCAGCACGCCCACGTGGAGGCCGGGCGTCGCGATGAGCGCGCCCCACAGGACCTGCATGGTGAAGAGCGAGGGAGGCCGCGGCGTGGTCGACATCGGCGACGAGTGTTACCGCCGCAACGACCGCGCGCGCAACGCCCGCGACGCGCTGCTCACCGCGCGGGCAGGAGCGAGATCAGGTAGTCGCGCGGGCTCGCGTAGCGCAGGTCGCTCGCGCACTGCAGCGTGGCCTCGACGCGCTGCGCGCCGAGGGTGATCACCGCGCGCCCGTCGGCGCCGAGTTCGAAGCGCTCGAAGCCCCGCGCCGCCGTCGAGCCCGCGCGCGTGGCGTAGCGCGTGACCGTGGCGTCGCGCGTGGCGGTGAGGTCGGTGTGGTCGGCGGTGAAGCTCGCGCCGAGGCTCCACCCGAGCGCGGGGAGCGCGGCGCCCTCGACGGCGAGGGTGAGCGTGGCGTCGAGCGGGTCCGTCGCGAAGCCCACGTCGGGCGTGATCGACGCGTCGGTGAATACGCGCAGTCGCTGGGCGCGCAGGCGTCCGCCGCCGGGAAGGTCGCCGAGGCACGTGTCGGCCGTCACGCGGCGCGCGCGCACGAACACGTCGCGCGGCACGGGCCACGTGGCTGCTTCGGCGAGCGCGATGCGCCCTCCCGGCTCGAGCGAGCGGGCCTGCTTGAGCACCAGGCGCGCGGGGCGCACCGCGCCGTCGCGCTGCGCGGGCCACCCGGCGACCATGTCGTGAAACTCGAAGTCGAGCGTGAGCGTGCGACCGGCGCGCGACGCGGCGCGGGCGCTGTTCTCGTCCGCGAGCCACGCGGCGGTGACGCGCGCGGTGTCGTCGAAGAGGCGCTGGAGCACGGGCTCGGCGAGCAGGTCGGCGCCCGGCGAGAGCGTCGAGCGGCGCACGCGCTCGATGCGCAGCGCCGTGCTCCCGCGGGCGCGCGAGATGCGCAGCACCTCGGGGAGAATCGCCGGGTCGGGGTTGGCCACGCTCTGGTCGCCGGCCTGCACGTTCACTTCGAGGCGCGCCTCGTCGGCGCTGTTGGGCGGAAGCAGCGTGAAGGTGCACACGCCCGTCGCGCGCTCGAGGGGGTCGTCGAAGCGCGGGTGAACCATCACGGCCATGGCGGGCGTGAGGTGGTCGATGCCCTCGACGCGGCGCTCTTCGAAGGCTTCGAAGCCCCAGAACGACCCCCACACGCGCAGAATGGCGCGCTCGACGGTCTTGTCGCGGTCCGAGCTGCGCGGCTGCAGGGCGGCGTCGATGAAGCCCGTGAACGACTCGTAGAGGCCCGCGCCGTTGAAGCCCTCGATGTCTTCGACGTTCGACGACGAGCGGAAGCGAACGCCCTGCGTCACCGCGAGGTCGCCGTAGGTGGCCCGCAGCGCCGTCATGATCTCGGCGAGCGCGCCCGGCGCCATGGCGGTGCCCTCGACGAGGCCGCGCACCCCGCCGTTGCGTGCGAGGTCGCCGGTGGCCGTGCCCGCGGGGTTCTCGCGCAGGAACGCGTCGCCCCACACGCCCTCGGCGGCGCCGGGGTTGCGCGCCCGAAACCCGGCCATGCCTTCGAGGGTGACGTGGCGCACGCGGGCGTCGGCTTCGAAGCGCGGGGCGCACAGGGCGGCTTCGATGCGCGCGCGCAGCGGCGCGAGGTGCTCGACGTAGGGGCGCACGGTGACGCCCAGCGGGCGGTCGGGGCGCGCGATGGCCGCGTCGTGCACGAGGGCCATCATGCCGGTGGTCTTTCCGCCCAGCATGGGAATGAGCGACGCGCGCTCGGCGAGCGGTCGCGTGGCGATGTCGACGACGTAGGGCATCGACGCCGTGGGCGGGGTTACGACGGTGCGCGCGGGGCGCGTCGTGAGCGCGCGGTAGCGGGTGTACTGCTCGTTGGTGATGGCCGAGAGCACCACGCGCGAGGGCGACTCGGCGAAGAGCACCACGCGGGCCCAGCCGCGCGCGAGCTGGTCGACCTCGGGGTCGTCGAGCACGCCCGCGATGTGAACGTTGGGAATGCCCCGGTTGCGCGCCAGGAGGTTGATGTGCGCGAGCGGCGTCTGGGGCACCGCGGTGATCACCCCCGCGGCGGGGGGCAGGAGGTCCGGCGTCTGCTCGAAGACCAGGATGTCTTCGGGGGTGGTGTCGTCGAAGCGGTCGCCCTGGCGTACGAAGCGCAGCGAGCCCGCGGTGATGCCGTCGCTGTACACCTCGCGGGCGCCGGGCACCACGAGGTCGCGGTAACGCAGAATGCGGTCCCAGTAGGGGAGGCGCTCGCGCTCCATGCGTTGCGCGAGGGCCTCGTGGGCGGCGGAGCGCACCACGAAGCGCAGGTCGCGCCCGAGGTCGGGGCCCACGCGCGCGGTGATGGTTTCGAAGAACACCACGAGCTCGTCGTGGGTGAGCTCGTCGCTGTACTCGAGTTCGAAGCACCAGCGCTCGGGGGCCGGCGCGGTGCCCCCGCGCGCGTCGAAGCGCATGAGGGTGGCCAGGCCGCGGTTGCGTCCGCGTCCGAAGGCAAGGTCGTAGAAGCGCCAGGAGTACAGCCGCCCGTCGGCGATCTGCAGATCGAGGGGCAGCGAGGGCTGCGCGCCCGCCCAGGTGTAGATGTCGCGAATGGAGGCGAATGACAGCCCGCGCACGGGGGCTACGCCAGGGTCGCCGGGCACGGTCGCGCCGTTGAGCAGACGAAACCAGTACCACTCGTCGTGCAGGGTGAAAAAATTGGCGTCGTAGAAGCGCAGGTCGCGCAGGGCGGGGTTCGAGAAGGCGGTGATCACGATCTTCGTCGAGGCGATGCCGTGCTCGCGCGAGGCGAGGGCGTCGAAGGCCGCGCGGTCTTCGATGCGCCGCATCGTGTGATCGGGGAAGGTGTCGGGCTCCGCGTCGGCGGGAACATCTGTTGTGCCCGCGTCGGGCGTCACGGGGGCCGGGGCCGAGCACGCGGAGACGGAAGCCCACGCGAGGGCCACGAGCGCGTTGCGGAGCGAAGCAGCGGGGGGCATCACGGCGCGCATACTCCAACGATCGTGCCAGCGCGTCACGGCGCGAGCGGTCGGCTTGCCTCGATCATGCCCCCACCCCCGCTGCCGCGCGCCCCGCCCCCGCGGGAGCGCTGACGTGGGGACACATCTCCAGACTCCCTTAATTTCCGCGCGGACGTGCGTGTCGCGAGCATTGGAGCTCTACTGTCCGAATGCTCACCCTCTCGACCCCGCTGCT
>CANMAT010000542.1 GCA_947494865.1 Deltaproteobacteria bacterium | reverse complement strand
GACCCCATCTGGGGGCGCCCGAGACCCCATCTGGGGGCGCCCGAGACCCCATCTCGGGGCGCCCGAGCCCCCATCTGGGGGCGCCCGAGACCCCATCTCGGGGCGCCTCCGGACCCGGTGGGGGTGCCTCACGCCCCGGTGGGGACGCCTCCGGACCCAGTCGGTACACCCGCGAATGCGCCCGGTGTGAACCACACTCCCCCACTGGCATCCGTTGGCTACCGCTCGGCCTTACCTACGAGGTCATGGCGACTTCCTCGGATACCTCTACGCTGCAGCCATCGTAGACGCCTCGTGCGGGCTCCCCCTACACTCGCGCGCATGGCGCTCCCCGCGGTGACGCTCTCGCACCCCCCGACACGCGCAGACATCGACGCGCTGCCGCCCCACATGAAGGGCGAGATCATCGACGGGGTCTTCTACGCGATGACCCGCCCACGCGGGCTCCACCAGAGCATCGCGGGCTTGATCTACGCCGACGTCGTCACGCCCTACCAGCGCGGCCGCGGAGGCCCTGGCGGCTGGTGGATCCTCCCCGAGCCGGGCATCGAGCTGCCGCGCTCGCCCGAGATCGCCCCCGACGTTGCGGGGTGGCGCAGCGACCGACTCCCGGCCCCGCCCAAAGACGCCACGATCAGCCTCGTGCCCGACTGGATCTGCGAGGTGCTCTCGACCTCGACGCGGCGCTACGACCTGCGCATCAAGCGACCGTACTACGCCAGCATCGGCGTTCCGTACCTGTGGGTGGTCGACCCCGACGCCTATGTGATCACCGCGAGCGTGCTCGAAAACGGTCGCTGGTCCGAGCTCGGCGTGTGGTCCGACGAGACCGAGGCGCGCATCCCGCCCTTCGACGCGGTTCCCTTCGAGGTCGCGGCGTGGTGGGCCGGCGCCCCCGACGCGCCGTAGGCCCCCGCTCAGTACGCGAAGCTGCTGTCGCCGATAAACTCCCGCAGAATCGACGTCGGCGGAATGTGCTCGGCGTGAATGGCCACGAAGCGGTCGATGAGCTGCCGCAGGCGAAACGCGGTGGTGTACGCGGGCGATGCGGGTGACACCTCGAGCAGGTAGCGCTCGGCGTAGCCCTTGAGCACCGAGAGCTCGTACACGAGCGACGTGTCGAACACCGCGTCGGCCTGATCGAAGAAGGGAAAGATGTGCCTTCGCTCGCCCTCGCGCACCGCGGGCCAGCGCATGATGGTGGCGGCCGCGTCGTGGTTGCGCCCGTGGCGGTCGCGCACGATGCGACGAATGAGGCGCACGTCGGAGGGGTTCACGCGCCACAGGCGGTCGAAGGGGAGCGACGTCATCGGCATGATGAACACCCGCAGCGCGCCCTTCTCGGCGCCCGTGTGCGCGAGGAGCCGCGGGTTGAGCCCGTGGATGCCTTCGAGCAGCAGCACGTCGCTCGGGCCGAGGGAGAGCTCGGGGCCGCCCGCGGGGTTGCTGCGCCCGGTGGTGAAATCGAAGCGCGCCGAGCGCACCGACTCGCCCCGTACGACGCGCGCCAGGTGGTCTCCGAGGAGCGACAGGTCGATGGCCTCGAGGGCCTCGAAGTCGAGCTCGCCGCGGGCGTCGCGCGGGGTGCGCTCGCGCTCGACGTAGTAGTCGTCGAGGGAGAGGCCCACGGGGTTGATCCCCATCACCTGGAGCTGCACCGAGAGGCGCTTGAGAAACGTGGTCTTGCCCGACGAAGAGGGCCCCGCGACGCACACCACCCGCGTGGCGGGCATGCGCGCGGCGATCTCGTCGGCGAGGCGCCCGATGCGCTTCTCGTGAAACCCCTCGGCCACCTGAATAATCGACGCCACGCGGCCCGTGACGCACGCGAGGTTGAAGGCCCCCACGGAGTCCATCCCCATCGAGGTGAGCCAGCGCTCGTGCTCGCGCGCCATCGCGTCGCGCGCGCCCGCGGCGCCCTGCGGCGAGGCCTCGTTCGAAGCCACGCCCGCCGCTGGCTCGCGGGGCCCCGGCACCGCGTGGCGGAGCTCGATGCCCCCGTCGTCGACGGCGAGGGAGAAGCCCCCCAGCACGCCCGTGCGCGCCACGAGGGGCGTCGTGCGCGGCGCGTACACCTGCCCGCACGACACGGTGGTGACCGTCGACTCGCGCGACGCGAGGAGCAGGAGCACCGCGTCGTGCCAGCCCGCGCGTTCGAAGTGGTCGACGGCCTCGTCGACGCCCCAGATCTCTTCGCGCACGGGCGCGTCGGCCTCGACGATCGCGCGCATGGCGCCGTCGAGGGCGGCCACCACCGCGGAGAGGTCGGCGAGGCCCTCGCCGTGGATCACCACGCGCTGCGCCACGCCGTGCGAGGGCCCCAGGTGCACCGCGCGCCCCGGGAGCACCTGCGCCGCCGCTTCGAGCAGCACCAGGCCCGTGCTGGCGCGGAGGATGCGTTGCCCCTCCCAGTGATCGACGGTGAGGGGCTCGACGTCGGCGTCGGCCACGAGGGGCGCCGTGAGCGAGACCGCGCGCCGGTCGAGGAGGCCGGCCACCACGAGGGCGCCATCACACTGCGGCGGGAGGAGCGCCCCTATGGGCGTTCACGTGCGTACGACGTGCTCGCCGCCGCCGCAGGCGACGCGCACCTCGACGCGCCGCGGGAGCGAGCGCTCGCGGATGAGCACGCCCACGCTGTCGGTCATGGCCGTGAGCTCCCCGCCCAGCACGTCGACGAGGCCGAGGAGCAGCGCGAGGCCCGCCTGCGGGTCGTCGACGCACAGGGCCACGAAGCGCTCATACGGGAGCCGCGCCACGCGCAGCGGCGTGAGGGCCGTGACGGTGGCGGCGCGGGCCCTCCCGGTGACGAGGCCGAGCTCGCCCACGTGCGAGCCGCGCGCGAGCGAGCCCACCGCGAGGCCCTGACGGTCGACGCGGGCCTCGCCGTCGAGCACGAAGAAGAGGTCGCGCGAGGTGTCTCCCTCGACCATCACGCGCTCGCCGGGAGAGAACTCGACGGTGTCGAAGCGGGCCGCGAGGCGCGCGAGGGCGCTCGCGTCGAGGCGCGCCAGGAGGGCAGAGCGCGCGAAGGCGGAGAGGTTCATCGAGGGCCTCGGGGGGAGGGAGAGGTCGGAGCGCGGCGGACCGCGCGTCAGCCCGCGCGCGAGAGCGCGGGAGGGCCCGACTCGAACTCGCGTACCGCGGAGATCTTGCCGAACACCAGTTCGAAGACCGCGAGGCTGCGCGTCGGCGCCCGCGGCGCGGTGCCCGCGAGGGGCGCCCAGGTGAACTCGGCGAACACCCGGTCGTTGTCGGCGTGCAGCGTGAGGTCGGTCACGATGGGGCCCTCGACGCGCGAGGCCGCGAGCAGGTCGGTGAGGCGCGCGAGGCCCGCCTTGCCCACGAAGCGCCCCGTGAAGGGACCGCCCGAGGGCGTGTCCCACCAGCCGTTGTCGTCGAAGGCCGCGAGCAGCGCGTCACGCTTGCGCCCCTCGAGGTTGCTGAAGAATCCCTGAACCACGGACATGTTTTCACTGGTGCGTTGCATCGCGAATCTCCCTCTCCTCAATCGTGTCGCAAACCACAGACCGTCGGCGCCCATCGCTCACAAACGCGGGCCTTTTCGGCAAACCTCGGCGCCTCACGGCGTGCTCCGCGTGCGTCGGAGCACCGGGTTCGTGCACCGGGTGCCCTCGCGCGTCGGAGCAGTCGCGTGCGTGCGCGTGGGATCTCACATGGCCACGGGGTTGCACTCTGGGGCGTCGGAGGAGTTCCCCCATGCGTCTCGCACTCGTCGGCGCCGACTTCGAAGAGAACCTCGGCCTCGGGATGATCGCCGCCGCGGCCGAAGCGGCCGGGCACGCGGTCACCGTGATCGGCTTCAACCTCCCCTCGGAGGCTGCGGGTGTCGTCACGAAGGCCCTCGCCGCGCGGCCCGACGTGGTGGGCCTCGGGATTCAGTTTCAGCACCGCGCGCATGAGTTTCTCGCGCTCGCGATGCGGCTCCGCGCGGCGGGCTTCGCGGGTCACATCACCGCGGGCGGGCAGTATCCCACCCTCGCGTGGCAAGAGACGCTCTCTCCCCGCTACGGCGTCGACACGG